>DUKA01000067.1 GCA_013329615.1 Candidatus Bathyarchaeota archaeon | reverse complement strand
AGACCACCCCTCTTGTGCATGTACTTTAGGAACGACCCCCTCGGAAGTAGGACTACCTTGAGCGGCACATACCCGAGGAAATTGGTGAGGTCTCTCCAATCCTTGTCGAAGGCCAGAAGCCCCTCGTGAAGCCTCTTCGTCACATCGTCGGCGTTCATCTTCTTAGACGGCTCGAGGTACATCACCATGTAGTCCCTTGCCCCATCGAGCTCCCGCCTCGCAGTGAAGTCCACGTAAGGAATCTTCACCTTGCTCAGGACCTCGAGAAGCTCCTCCTCCGAGATTCTGGTGAAGTTATGTAGGACGACCAGCCTGTCGCTGCGCATGTGATACTTGAATAGGGGTATCTGTGAGCCGAGTACGTCGTCGCCGGTGTCGACGCATTCGAGGATGTCGGGCATGACGTACCTCGTCATGTCGTTCATCAGGGGGGTGGCGACTAGTTGGTACCGCTTGCCGACCTCGACGCCGTCCATGGGGACCAGTTCGGGGTGGGCGTCGAGCCTCGATACATCCTTGGTGATGGCGTCTTCCTCAAGGAGGAACTCGGCGTAAATGCACCTCCAGTCGAAGAAGAATGCCCCCGGGTGCTCGATAGAGGGCAGCCCCGAGAACAAGGTCTCCGTCGAGCCGAAGATCGTCTTCGGGTAGCTCCCGGTGACCTCCCTGATCTTATCCTTCAGGATGCCCGCCGACTTGTCCTGCGTGTAGAACCCCTTGAGGGGGATGGGTCCACCGATCCTCGGGTAGATCTCCTCCAACAGGAGCGGGACGTTCATGTACGCCATGTCGATCTTCTTGTAGTTTTCCACGAAGTAGTCGACCTTCTCGGTGAAGCTCAGGCTGTCTGATGGTACCTTCTTGACCCAACCCGAGGCGAGGGTGCCGCTGACCTCGTGCATGAATCCCGATATGAATGCGCCACCCGGGGCGTTGGCGTAGGTCACGTCGCCGACTTCGTAGGTCATCTTTTCCCCGTCGTGCGTCGCGAGGAACATGAAGGTGAGCCCCGTGTTCCTCATGTTGTGTGTGATGCCCGTTTTCGGGAGGAGGTAGCTCTTGGGTTTTCCCATCGTTCCACTTGTGAAAGCCCTCACGTAGTCGTCGAGGGGAAACATAAAGTCCCCGCTGCGGGGCTCTATAAAGAATGGGGAGTAAAAATCGTAGCCTGTCAGGGGCAGTTTCTCTATTCTAAGCCCCTTTCCCTCGGTCAGGCTCTTCCCGATCGCCGTATTGGCGATGCGTCTCATCTTCTCATCTACGAGTGTCCTCTGCCTCTCAGCGACTCTCTCTTCGCTGAGGAAGCCCAGACTGTTTCTCTTCAGGTATGGCTTGAGTGCCCTTAGGACTAGTTCCATCTTTCATCTCACACCGATGCAACTATTTCCTAAACTTCCACGACTTGATCCGCAAGGCTCTCGAATATACTCGTCTCCGACGTCTTCTCATGTGTCTCCGGGTAGTATACGCCCACGAGTGATACTATCCCTGACTTGATCACAGGTATCTTCGATATCAGGAACGAGTACACCCGCTTCGACCCGTGTGTATGAATCAGATGGGAGAGCGAATATATAATTATCTCACACTTAATCTTCTTCTCCCCCGAATACTTGATGATGTCCGCGAACAAGATATCGAGTAGGTTGACGTCGTCGTTTATGCTGAGGATACGCTCCTCGAACACGTTTATGTTTGTGAGACCACCCGTCACCATGTGCACTATGTAGACGTTTTCCTCATTGATTTTCTTCCCCTGCAGATCCGCAATCGTGATGGTGTCGTATACCGATACTATGATCGTTCTGATCGCCCTGGCCGCGTTGTCCTCTATTCTGGCGGCGATCCATTCGGTCTCACTCCTCTTCTGGTTGGTGGGGGCTGAGAGTAGTATGAATTTGTTAGTCGCATCATCTGTGGCGTATGATGTGGGGTTGCCTGAGATGAGGAACTGTTTCAGGTCCTCCGCCATGAGTGAGAACTGGGGCTTCACCATGCCGCAGTAGATGACAAGTTTCCCAAAGATCGCCATTATCTCGACGAAGGGCGGAGTCATTAGCCCATAGGCGAGCGCTAGGTTGATCAGCAGTAGGATGAACCAGCCGATTATTAGCATGTCGACGTCGACGACTCCGCTTCTTTTTATGAACAGTAGGCTGATGGCAGTCAACAGGTAGGGGAGTATCGAGATGAGCCAGACGATGATCGTGGGGTTCGGCGTCAGCATCAGTAAAATCATAACGACTGGTAGCAGGATGGAGACCAACGCCATGTCACGTGTTCTATTGATCAAATCACCTAGGCCGGTCAGTATCATGGCAAAGCCGACGACAAGGAATACGAGGGGGTACATCCCCGGCGGAACTACGAATATCCTCACAAACAGATTGAGTCCATAAAACAGGTAACCAAGACTCCAAAGGAGGTAGAACCTCTTCGCCTTCTTCCGGTATATGTTGCATAGCAGAATCGCTAGGAGAACCGTGAATAGCCCATTCGCGAATCGGAGTGGGGTCTCCAGGTCCTCCAACAATGGTCTCTTTTTAGGAGTATTCCCGCTACTATAAATAAATTTTAGATTATTCTCAGACTTTAAACGTGGACAGCGGGAAAATGTGCTCTGTTTTTGGTCTTGACTGTTTTTCTGGGTCAATGAATGTATTTAAGAGGGGGCTATGTAATGATTGAGTTCAGCGCGGGGGATTAAGGATACCTAAGCTATTGAGGCAGCCCGAGGTAAACCTCGGCACGATCGGTCACGTCGACCACGGGAAAACGACGCTCGTTCAGGCCATCACTGGTCAGTGGGCGTCGAAGCACAGCGAGGAGCTAAAGAGGGGTATCACGATAAAGCTCGGC
This sequence comes from Candidatus Bathyarchaeota archaeon, assembly GCA_013329615.1. Lineage (GTDB taxonomy): Archaea > Thermoproteota > Bathyarchaeia > TCS64 > TCS64 > UBA8941 > UBA8941 sp8941u. Next base: position 3,207 of record DUKA01000067.1, on the reverse strand, counting down.
TACGCCGACTTCGCCATCTACAAGTGCCCCGACTGCGACGAGCCTACTTGTTATTGTACGTTACCCGAGTGCGCGGGCTGCGGCAAGAAGTCCGAGTTCCAACGCGCCATAAGCTTCGTGGACGCCCCCGGCCACGAGATACTCATGGCGACGATGCTCTCAGGCGCCGCCGTCATGGACGGAGCCATCCTCGTAATCGCGGCGAACGAAAAGTGTCCCCAGCCTCAGACGCGTGAACACCTCGCCGCGATCGACACGCTCGGGTTGAAGAACCTCATAATCGTCCAGAACAAGATAGACCTCGTGAAGCGCGAAGACGCTATAAAGAGCTACAACGACATCGTCAAGTTCGTCGAGGGCACCGTCGCGGAGGATGCTCCCATCCTTCCGGTCTCGGCGCAGCACCAGATCAACATCGACCTCCTCCTCCAGGCCATGCAGGAGTACCTGCCCACCCCCAAGCGCGACCCCAAGAAATCGGGGCGCATGCACATCGTGAGGAGCTTCGACGTCAACAACCCCGGTACGGTGATCGACGACCTCAGCGGAGGCGTCCTCGGCGGCAGCATATATCAGGGGAGCTTCAAGGTGGGGGACGAGGTCGAGATAAAGCCCGGCCTCCCCACTAGGGACAAGAACAAGCTCAAGATGAAGGAGCTCGTGACCGAGATCACGAGCCTCCATATCGGCGGCACGACCGTAGAGGAGGCGATACCCGGCGGACTCGTCGGCGTCGGTACCCTCCTCGACCCGAGCCTCAGCAAGAGCGACGGCCTCGTCGGCAGCCTGCTCGGCAAGCCCGGGACGCTCCCCCCAGTCAGGGATGAGCTATCCCTTAGGGTCAAACTCTTCGGCAGCGTCGTCGGCAGCAAGGATCAGGAGAAGGTAGCGAGCATCGCCAAGGGTGAGAAGCTGCTCCTGAACGTCGGCACGGCGAAGACCATGGCCGACGTCACGGCCGTTAAGAAGGACTACTTAGAGGCGAAGCTCACGATCCCGATCTGCGGCGAGGAGACGGACAGGGTGGCGCTGAGCCGAAGGATAGATGGACGCTGGCGCCTAATAGGAGCCGGAGTCCTGAGCAACTGATGACCCCCCGCGAGACCATCCGCGTCCTTTTGGATACAAACTTCCTGATGCTGCCCCTCAGGTTCGGTGTCGATATAAAGTCTGAGCTGGGGAGAATCGTAGAGTCCTCCTTTAAACTGGTCACTACCCTCGCCGTCGTCGATGAGCTATTGCGGCTGAAACACCAGGTGAAACCAGGTAAAGTGAAGGAGATAGACTTCGCCCTCGCCACCGCCGAAGGGATCGAGAAGATCGATGACGCACTGGGTCCCAAGGAGGATGTCGATGATCAGCTTATCCGCCTCGCCGAATCGCGGGGCGTCGTCGTGGCGACAACCGACGCGGAGCTCCGGAGAAGACTCAGAAAGGCTTTTCTCCCCGTCATCTACATGAGGCAGAGCCGCTACCTCGCAATCGACGGCATAATCTAGGGATTCTGTCCTAAATAGACCATCTGGCTTTTTATACAAATAACCGGTTATTCCTTGCGGTCTCATGGGACTGCAATAGGAGGCAAATGTTTGGGTTTCGAGAACGTTTGGTTGATCGCGCCCCTCGTGGCGGTTCTTTCAATATTCACGGGTATCTACATTCTCAGGTGGGTCAAGTCTCAGGACCCCGGGAGTGAGAGGACCCGCTTCATTGGCGGTGCAATCAAGGAGGGCAGCAAGGCCTTCCTGAATCGCATGTATCGCACACTAGCCGTATTCGTTGCCGTCATGGCGGCGGTGCTATTCATATTCCTCCCACACCCAATCTGGCTGACTAGCACGCCGATGAGCAACGTTATGCTCGCGGCGGCCTACATCTTCGGTTCACTGTGTTCGGGTGTGGCCGGGTTCATTGGGATGGATGTCGCTACCGACAGCAACATGAGGAGCGCCACGGCGGCCCAGACGGGCATCTCCAAGGCGTTCCAGATCAGCTACCGCGGAGGTGCCGTTATGGGCCTCGCCGTCGTCGGCCTCGCACTCGCCGGCGTCAGCGTCGTCTACTTCATCACGAAGGATCCGACGTTCATCGTCGGCTTCAGCTTCGGCGCGAGTGCGATGGCGCTCTTCGCCAAGGCGGGTGGAGGCATCTACACGAAGACCGCCGACATCGCCGCCGACCTCGTCGGCAAGGTGGAGATGAACCTCGAAGAGGATGACCCACGCAACCCAGCTGTCATCGCCGACAACGTCGGAGACAACGTCGGTGACTGCGCCGGCATGGGCGCCGACCTCTTCGACAGCTACGTCGCCAGCCTCATGGCAGTCATGCTCCTCGGAGTCATACTGGGCGGCTACTACGTCGAGCTTCCACTCGTCTTCGCTGGGATAGGCGTCCTCACCTCCATCATCGGCGTCTTCCTCGTAAACGTCAAGGAAGGACAGGAGCCGGGACCCATACTCAACAACGGTACCTACACGGCAACGATCATCTACCTCGTCCTCAGCGGTATCGCCACCTACCTGCTCGGTTACGAGTGGAGGATCTGGGGCGCAGCCGCATGCGGCCTCATCGTAGGCGTAGTGATCGGACTCACGACCGACTTCTTCACGAGCGGCGACAAGGGTCCCACGCAGAAGACCGCCGAGGCGAGTGCGACTGGTCCAGCCGTGACGATAATCACCGGATTCAGTTATGGCTTACTCAGTGTCCTGCCTCCGCTCGTCGGCATAGGCATAGGCTCATGGCTCGCCCACTCTCTCTGCGAGGGTATTGGCCCCGGATACGGTGTCTACGGCGTCGGAATCGCGGCCTTCGGCATGCTAAGCATCGTGGGCATGGTCATCGCGAGCGACAGCTTCGGCCCCATCGGCGACAACGCCAAGGGCATCGCCGAGATGAGCGGCATGAAGTCGGAGACCGTCGACATCCTCGACAAGCTGGATGCGGCGGGCAACACGAGCAAGGCGATCACCAAGGGCTTCGCCATCGGCGCAGCTGGTCTGACCGTCATCAGCATACTCGCCGCCTACAAAGAGGTGGCAGACGCACAGCTGCACGGCAGCCTCACCTTCGACCTCATGAACCCCGTCGTCATGGCGGGCGCATTCATAGGCGTCGCCATGCCCCCCGTCTTCAGCGCCCTGCTCATGCTCGGCGTGGGCAGGAACGCACAGAGAATGATCGAGGAGGTCCGCCGCCAGTTCC
>DUKA01000042.1 GCA_013329615.1 Candidatus Bathyarchaeota archaeon | reverse complement strand
CAAAAGGCGTCGTCAGCTTCAGGGAGGAGGTCTCACGCTTCTTCAAGCTCACGACTGAGGGGCAGAAGTACGCGGATGAGGGGCTGCCCGAGAAGCAGCTCATCGAGGCTGCGGCGGGGGGCGACAACGAGCTCTCCCACCTCAAGGGGGACATCCCCGCCATCAACATAGCGCTCGTCTGGGTCCGCAGCAACGGCTGGGCAACCATAAAGGGCGGCAAGGTCGAGGCGACGCCCGAGGGCACAAAGGCAGCCGTATCAGAGACGGTCGACGAGAAGATACTCAAGCGCCTCGCACAGGGCACGGTCCCCGAGGGCAAGCTCGGCGCCGAACTTGCCGCCCGGATACCCCTCCTCACAAAACGCGGCCTCGTCGAGGTCAAGGAGGAGACCGAGCGCTTCGTCGAGCTCACCCCCTTCGGCGTCGAAGTCCTGCCATTCGTCGAGGCGATAGCCTCGAAGCCCGTTATCACGCAGATCACCCCCGAGTTGCTGCAGGTGGGCACATGGAAAGGCGCAGTAGTCCAACACTACGATGTATCCCTCCCCGTCCCGAGCCTCACGCCGGGCAAGCGCCACTTCATCAGCCAGATCATCGACTACATCCGCCGCTTCTGGGTCGAACTAGGCTTCAAGGAGATGAAGGGCCACTACGTAGAACTCAGCTTCTGGAACTTCGACGCCCTCTACCAGCCGCAGGACCACCCCGCCCGCGACCTCGCCGACACCTTCTACATGAAGACCCCCTACGAGGGCAAACTCCCAAAGGGCAAGCTCGTGGAGCAAGTCAAAGCGACGCACGAGGACGGCTGGACCACCGGCTCAACAGGCTGGCAGTACAAGTGGAGCCCCGAGTTCGCCAGCCGATGCTGCCTACGCACACACACGACGAGCCTCAGCGTCCTCCAACTCGCCAAACTCAAGCCCGAGGACCTCCCGGGCAAGTTCTTCAGCGTCGGCCGCGTCTTCCGCAACGAGGCCATCGACTGGAACCACCTCGCCGAGTTCTACCAGACCGACGGAATAGTCGTCGGCGAGGACGTGACCTTCCGCGACATGCAGGGCTACCTCAAGGCCTACCTCGAGGGGCTCGGGCTGAAGAAGTTCAGGTTCCGCCCCGGCTACTTCCCCTACACGGAGATGAGCATGGAGGCCGAGGTCTGGATAGAAGAGCGCGGCGGCTGGATGGAGTTATTCGGCGCCGGCATGTTCCGCCCAGAGGTAGTGAAGCCACTCCTCGGCGTCGACGTCCCCATCCTCGCCTGGGGCCCAGGCTTCGACCGCCTCGTCATGCAGAGCTACCACGTCAACACGATCAAGGAGCTTTACGGCAACGACATAGGGCTTCTCCGCAAGGCGAAGCTCTGGACGAGGTGAATTGGATGCCAGTGATCAACGTCAACCTAGCGGACCTCCAGGAGATGCTCGGCAGGAAGGTTGCCATAGAGGAGCTTCAGGAGAGGCTCCCCATGATGGGGACGAGCTGGGAGGGGCCGCACGAGGACGGCTTCGCCCTTGAGGTCTTCCCCAACCGCCCCGACCTGATGAGCACCGAGGGGCTTGCGCGAGCATACGCGAGTTTCACGGGTGAGAAGCCCGATCCACGCCGCTACAGGGTCAAGGACTCCAGCTACGTCGCCGTCGTCGACGAGAAGACCCAGAAGATACGCCCATACTTCGTCTGCGCCGTCGCCAAGGGCGTTGACTTCAGCGACTCCCTCATCCGTAGTATAATCCAGCTGCAGGAGAAGCTCCACATCACCCACGGCAGGAAGAGGCGTAAGGTCGCCATAGGGCTGCACAACCTCAAACCTGTCCAGTTCCCAGTCACCTACACTACGAAGCCCCCGGAGTTCAAGTTCAGGCCCCTCGGGGAGCGCTTCGACAAGGACCTCCACTGGATGCTCACCGAGATGCCGAAGGGGGTCGAATACGCCTGGACACTTGAAGGCGCGGAGGAGTACCCGATGATCCTCGACGCTAAGAATATGGTCCTATCGATGCCGCCGATCATCAACGGCGAGTACACGCGCATCGACGAGGCGACCCGCGACGTATTCATCGACATAACCGGCACGGACATGAAGGCCATAACCGAGACGCTAAACATCCTATGCACGACATTCGCCGACAGGGGCGCGGAGATCTACTCCGTCGAGGTCATGTACCCCGACAAGGCCATCAAGACCCCTGATCTCTCGCCGAAGATGTGGCGGCTGAGCAACCAGTACGTAAACAAGACGCTTGGGCTCAAGCTCGGTCACACGGAGACGGCGATGCTCCTCGGCAAGATGGGGCACGGAGCCGAGGTCGTCGGCGACGAGATCGACGTACAGATCCCCTGCTACCGCACCGACATCATGCACCCAATAGACCTCGTCGAGGACGTCGCCATCGCCTACGGCTACGACAAGATCATCCCAAACATCCCACCGATCCACACGAAGGCCGGCGAGGATGAGCTAGAGATATTCAGCAGGTACATCCGCAACTTCATCATAGGCTTCGGTCACATGGAGGTCGTCACCTTCATGCTCAGCAACAGGGAGAAGCTCTTCGCCAAGATGAGTATAGCAAACGAGCCCCTGGCCGAGGTGGAGAACCCCAAGATGGAGGGCTACAACGTCCTCAGGAACAGGCTGCTCCCCGGCCTCATGGAGGTGCTGAGCCTCAACAAGCACCACCCGTACCCGCAGAGCCTCTACGAGGTGGACGACGTGGTACTGCTCGACGAGAAGACCGACATCGGGGCGAAGAGCGCACGCCGCCTAGCTATCGTCCAGTGCCACGCCAAGGCCAGCTTCAGCGACATAAAGGCCACGATGCTTGCCATACTGGAGAACCTGGAGGTCAAGGCCGAGGTCGAGGAGGGTGGCTGGGACTGCTTCATCGATGGCAGGCGCCTAGTCGCCAAGGTGAATGGTGAGCCGCTCTGCTGGGCTGGGGAGATGCGCCCCGAGTCCCTCGGGGCTTGGGGGCTGGAGATGCCCGTCGCCGCGCTGGAGATGGACATTGACCTCCTCAAGAAGGTCGTTAAGTCCTAGATTTCTTCGCCTTCTCAACGATACCATCGATGAAGGCTGTTTTACTCTCCGTGTAGGCGACCCTGTCGTTTCGGTATTTTTCTGATAATTCGATCTTTAAGTCCCTGTAGGCGTCCGCGTCGGCAGGGTGTGCCCGCAGCCAATCGCGGAATAGCATGTGTTTCCGGTGGAATTGACTCCCCTCCTTGACGAGGTGGAAGTGGAAGCCGGGGCTGTGGGGTCCCTTGCCGAGGCAGTAGAACCAGTCTGGAGTATCTCCGGGTGAGGCGTCGTCGTATCCGATGTGTTGGAGTAGTTCCCTGCAGCCCTCGGCGTCTCCGTGTCCGTCTACGCCTGCGATTACGTCGATGATGGGCTTCGCCCAGAGGCCGGAGACGCTCGTGCTCCCGATGTGCTCGATTGATTTTATGATCCCGCCGACTGCGTCTAGGATGAGTTTTTTCTCTTTCTCGTAGATGCGGGGCCACTCGGAGTCGTAGGGCACGATGATGACGGGGCGGGGCATGGTTGCCTGTATCACTTGGCTCTCTTTTATAGCTCGCGGCCCAATATTACGGGGATCGAGTTGGGTGAGAGGCCCGGTTTCCCGCCGAACCTTGTCCTTCTGGTCAGCATAGTCGCAGTCTCAACGGCGTCGATCCTGATCAGGCTAACGGACGCGCCTCCCATGGCCATCGCGACTTGGCGCCTATTCCTCTCGACGCTGATGCTTCTGCCCTTCTTCCTCAGGACGGGTGGCGTCTCGAAGCTGCGCGCCATGAGGCGAAGAGATTTACTGCTACTGGCGGGGGTCGGCGTAGTCCTCGCCATACACTTCGCCACATGGATAACGAGCCTCAGTCTCACATCCGTGTCGAGTTCCGTCATATTCGTGCACGTTGACCCCATCTTCGTAGCGCTCGTGAGCCACTTCGTCCTCGGGGAGAAGGTGGACAGGCGAGTTGTCCTCGGCATTGTCGTCGCCTTCGTTGGGGCTTCGATCATAGCCTTCAGCGACCTCGGCGCCGGCGGCGGAAACCTGATCGGGGACGCACTATCACTCGTCGGCGGCGTAGCGCTTGGCACGTACATCCTCGCCGGGAGGAGGCTCAGGCAGAGGCTCGACCTCACCATGTACGTCACGCCGGTCTATGCGGTCTCGGCAGTGGTCCTCGGGGTCGGCAGCATCGCCGTGGGTACCCCGCTTACTGGTTACGATCCGAGTGTGATCTTAATGTTCGCTATCATCGCCCTCGTCCCCATGATATTCGGGCACACACTCTACAATTGGGCTCTGAAGTGGATATCCGCCCCAGTAGTGAGCATAAGCCTCCTCGGGGAACCAGTGGGAGCCTCCCTGCTGGCTTTTCTCATCCTCGGCGAGTCCCCTAATCCTCTCGCCCTCGTCGGCGGAGCCGTGACACTCGCGGGCATACTCGTCTGCGCCTACCAACCCGCCAGTAAGTAATTACCCGGCTGATCACACATGGCAAGTGAAATAAACCCCGTTCGGTTCTTCTCCTCCTGATAGTTTATGGTATTCAAGGGCAAGTTCAGTGGCATACTCTGCCTTCCAGTCACCCCGTTCAAGAAGGGGGGCGAGGAGATCAACGAGGAGGCCTACCGTCGAATCATCGACATAATCATCGAGGACGGCGCCGACTCGCTCGTCCCCGTAGGCGCGACGGGCGAGTTCCCCTACCTGCTCCACGAGGAGCGGAAGAGGGTCATCGACATCACCGTGGATCAGGCGAATGGGCGCGTCCCCGTCATCGCGGGCACGGGCGCAATGTCGACCATGGAGGCTCGCATGTTCACCCAGTACGCTAAAGACGTGGGCTGCGAAGGCGTCCTTCTCAGCCACCCATTGATGGTGAGGGCCAACGACAACGAGACGTACCGCCACTTCGAGGAGATAGCCAGCAAGGTCGACGAGCCCATAATCGTGTACAACAACCCCGGCTTCGGCGCAACCATAAGCCCAAGCGTGGTCGCGCGCCTCGCCGAGAACTTCGACAACGTCGTCGGCTACAAGGAGGACGACTTCTTCGCCCTACGCTACTCCGACATCATCTGGCGCGTCAGGGAGAAGATCGCTGTCTACACTGGTTGCCCAACCACCTACCTAGCGTTCCTCGCGCAGGGCGCGACGGGTGCACTCATCGCCGAGTTCCAGGCGTTCCCCGAGATAATGCTCGGACTCAAAAAGTCGTGGGAGAAGGGCGACATGAAGAAGGCGCTATACTACCACGAGCAGATAGTCAAGATGTTCAACATCATCGACACTAACTTCGTCGGCGCCAGCTTCTGGGGACGCTACAAGGCGATCTGGAAACTGAGGGGCGTCGACATGGAGCTAGACGTACGCGCCCCATGCACCCCCGTTACGAAGGAGCAAATGGAGAAGGCGGCGGTCGAGTTTAAAAAACTCGAGACGGGCAAGAAGTGGCACGTGGGCTAACAAAGTCGGGGGGAACCTTTCTTATCCCCCAAACACCTCTTTTTCAAAGATCCTCATGGCTGATGTCAAGGTTCTCAAGACTAAGGTAAAGGGTGAGGTGGACGCGGTCATGCCGCGCCTCGTCGAGATGAGCGACTGGATAGGCAAGCACCCCGAGCTGGGCAGCGAGGAGGTGGAGTCCTCGAAGCTGCTCGCGGGTGAGTTGAAGAAGCACGGTTTCAAGGTGGAGATGGGCGTCAATGGGATGCCCACGGCGTTCAAGGCTGTGATGAAGGGCAAGGGTAAAGGCCCCACGATCGCGTTCCTCTGCGAGTACGACGCCCTCCCCGGCATCGGGCACGGCTGCGGCCATAACATCATAGGCACATCCGGCCTCGGCGCAGGCATCGCAGTGTCGAAGCTGATGAAGGAGCTGCCCGGTGAACTCTGGGTCGTCGGCACCCCCGCTGAGGAGGGGCACGGCCCGAGCAGCAGCGCCAAGAAGAAGATGGCGGAGGCCGGCTTCTTCAAGGG
>DUKA01000123.1 GCA_013329615.1 Candidatus Bathyarchaeota archaeon | reverse complement strand
GGGGGAGAGGAGCGTCTTCACTAGGTGCCCATCGCGGTCGTAGACGTGTGCGCGCCCAGCGCCCCACTCGCCCACAACCAACAGGTCTCCCACAAAGTCGATGTCCCCGCCGAAGAAGCCGTCCCAAACCGGCTCAACCGGCTCAAGTATCACAACCAACTCATATGGATCTGAATCCCCATCCGCCGACGCCGAGGGAAAACAACCCCCAAACACCACCAACATGATGAGCAACCCCGCCAGACGAGATCGCGACATACATAATACACTAACAAAACTAACATATCAAACCACGGACCCAACGCCGAGTAGCCGCCGAACACAAAACCTCGCAAGGGAGAGTACTCCCCTCAAACCAGATCATCGACTATTTCTTTGTAAGAAGCCTAAAAACGACGCCAATGATACGCCTATCTTAATATAATGGGCAAATATTCCCTACAAAGCCCCCCCGCTGACCTTGGCGATGATCCTTGGTGCCACCTTCTCAGGAGAAATCATGGAATAGTAGTTCGAAATCAGACCATCGATCACTTCCTTTCCCCACGGGCTCAACATATATCCCGCTCTACGCATGTCCCCGAGGTTCCCATCGAGTCGACTCCAAGCACCGACGACTGCTGCCCGTGTGAGAATGTCGAGATGATAGGTAAGAGAACCCTTCCTGACGCCTGTCACTCTCAACAACTCCGTGTATGTCGCCTCACGCCCATCATAGAGATATTCAACTATCTTTATCCGCACGGGATGACCCAGTGCCTCAATAGCGTCCTTCAGTTCAACGGGTATCTCCAACATACTCCCTCGGACAAAATTATTTGTCCCACTCTATATAATCGTTACTGAAAACTATCGGAAATAGATGAACTGCCTTCGAGCCGAAAAACCACACACGAATTAAGCAAAGGTAGTACTGCTCATCCTCGGTTCATACCAGGACCCTTCAATATCACGTCTGAGCCCTCAAGAAAAAAAATGATTAGCATCGGCTGGAAGAGGTGCACCCTTGTTGAAGACTTCGAAACACCACGAATTAAAGACGGCGAAGACGAGGACTCATATCTACACGCAAGAATCTCTATTGGATCGAACGAAGCGACGCATCATCTTCGTCTTTAACGCGGGTGTAAACAACGAAAGCGTCGGCTACGAGTTAAAACACGCAAGCGACCATCTCCTCAGTAAATTAGAGACTACCCTCATCGCGGTGGACACCTCCGGACGATGTGCCTCAACACTCATGCGTGGACACATCAAGATGTTGAACACAGAAAAGAAGGTGCATATAGCCCGATTTCACGACGATGAATCTCTCTTCAAAGCCTCAAGAAACGCCTCTATAATATTCCTCAAAACCATGACGCCGATCCTAACCCTCAGCCAAGACTAGCTAGAATTTTGCCCTCATAAAAAGTAGCGCCACATAAGCCACTAATACCGATTCAACTCCACCTTCCTCCATGAGGATACACCTCGCCGTCCCCATAACCGGGCTCGACGACGCTGCCATACGCCTACGCACGGATTTCCTCGAAACCATCGCCCGATCCAGAACACAGATCACATACACACGCATCAAGGAGGGACCGCCCGCCATAGAGAGCCCCGTTGACCACACCCAAGCCTCAGCCGAGGTACTCAAACTCGTGACAGCAGCCGAAGCAGACGGCGCCGACGCAATAATCATCTGGTGCGCAGGAGACCCCGGACTCGAAGCCGCCCGCACACTTGTAGACGTCCCCGTGGTCGGACCCGGCGAATCCATGCGCCTGCTCGCGCAGCTGCTCGGACACAACCCCGCCGCGGTCCCCGCGCCCCTACCTGTCCTCGAACTACGCAGAGACACAGCCAAGACCCTCCGCCTCACCGAGAAGACCATAAAGACGCTTCAGCAGAGCGGGCACGACGCATTCTACCTAGACTGTCTCGGGATGTTCGCCATGGGCAAACCCCTACGCGACACAACCGGGCTACCCGTCATCGACCCTGCCGAGGCGAGCCTTCAGGTCGCCGAAGCCATGGCGCACCTCGGGCTCAGACACAGCCGAACAGCCTACCCCAAGTACCCCCCGCCCCACAGACGCTGAGCCCCCCAATCTTTTATCCCCAAGACCACCAACAAAATCCATGAGCAGACAAACCGAAGCCGACGCCCTCCTCACACTCATCAAGACCCGCTACGGCGACCGCGTCACCCCCGACGAACTAGCCGAGATACGCAACAGCCTATACGCAATCCTCGACGGAGCAGCCGCCATGCGCGCCATCCCCCTCGAAAACGGCGACGAACCCAACCAGACATTCAAACCCGAGGGCGAACCCCAATGAAGACCCCCATCCACATCCCCATCTCCCAACTATCCAAGCAGATCAAGAGCGGAAAGCTCTCCCCCGTAGAACTCGCCGAGACCTTCCTAGACCACCTAGAGAAGAAGGGACCACGTCTCAACTCCGTCGTCACCGTCACTCGCAGTCTCGCCCTCAAACAGGCTCGAAAAGCCGAGAAGGAGATCGATGAGGGCAACTACCGCGGACCCCTCCACGGCGTCCCGTGGGGCGGAAAAGACCTGCTCGCCACAAAGGGAATCCCCACGACATGGGGCGCCGAACCCTTCAGAAACCGCGTCATCGACACCGACGCCACCGCCGTCACCAAACTACGCGAAGCCGGCGCCGTCCTCTGCGCCAAACTCGCAATGATAGAGTTCGCCGGAGGAATGGGCTACCGCCAACCAAACGCGAGCCTAACTGGACCACCACGCAACCCCTGGAACCCCGACATGTGGACCGGCGGTTCGTCGAGCGGCTCGGGCGCAGCGGTCGCCGCAGGACTCGTGCCATTCGCGATAGGTAGCGAAACGTGGGGCAGCATACTCAGCCCCGCGAACAACTGCGGCGTCTCAGGGCTTCGCCCAACATACGGGCGCGTCAGTCGCCACGGAGCCATGGCCCTCTGCTGGACACTCGACAAACTCGGGCCACTCGCACAGACCGCCGACGACTGCGGCATCATCCTCGAAGCCATAGCCGGACCCGACCCACTCGACCCCACAACCATCCAGAAGACGTGGCGCTACAACCCTCGCCCCCCCAGGCGCAGACCACGCATCGCCGTCCTACGCGGAGTCGCCGAC
>DUKA01000086.1 GCA_013329615.1 Candidatus Bathyarchaeota archaeon | reverse complement strand
GCACAGACCGCCGACGACTGCGGCATCATCCTCGAAGCCATAGCCGGACCCGACCCACTCGACCCCACAACCATCCAGAAGACGTGGCGCTACAACCCTCGCCCCCCCAGGCGCAGACCACGCATCGCCGTCCTACGCGGAGTCGCCGACGACGCCAACCCCGAGGTCAAGGAAAACTTCGAAAAAGCCCTCAAGATTGTACGCGGATACGCCGACGTCGAGGAGATCGAACTCCCCGACCTGCCCTATGAGGCCATCACGCGCACGATCCTCAACGCCGAGGCGGCGAGTGCCTTCGAGGACCTCGTAGAATCCGGCACCATACACAAACTCACAGCCCCCGAGGACCACTGGGGTCCCTACGCACGCACCGCCCTACTCGCGACCGACTACCTGCGCGCCATGCGCCTCAGAACGAAGATGACCAAGGTCACCACGGAAGCAATGGAGCCCTACGACGCCGTCGCCGCCCCAAGCGCAAAGAAGCCCGCCACACCCATAGGCGAAGAGTTCCGCAAGGTTGCGCCCGGCGCCACAAAGGACATCATGGGCGCAGTCGGAAACGGCTGCGGGCTACCCTCAATAAGTGTCCCAGACGGATTCACAGAGGCCGGGTTACCCACGGGGATCCAGTTCATGGGCAAGCCCTACCAGGAGAACACCATACTCGCCATCGCCAGAACATACCAGAGCCTCACCGACTGGCACACACGCCACCCTAAAATCTGAAAGTAGGAACCTCGAACTTCATACCTATGCAGTTTAAATCCCGCACTCCTTCACCTAACTCGATGGTCAAGGGAAACTATCTACTCGACATAGAGCACGCCTTCAAGGAGGGCAAAAAGACGCCAGAACTCCTAGAGATGATCCTCTCCTACCTCGACTTCAAGCCCGCCGAGATCAGGATATACAACCTGCTCCTCAATAAGCCACAGACCATCAAGCAGATAGAGGAACAGCTACGCATCTCCGAGCGCACAATAAGGAAGCACATAGGGAGGCTCGACGAGGACGGCTTCATCGTCAAGCACGTCGAGCAGGGTAGGAGACTCAAGTACGTCTACGCCGCCGTCCCACCGACCGAGGTCTGGAAGAGGCTGCAGGCGAGAATCCACCAGACGCTCGACGAGATAACGAAGGTGCTGGAGTCCAAGTCCTTCCTTCTCTGATCACCAGTAGGCGTCCTCAATCGTGCCGACGCCGGCGCCAACATCCTCTAGAGTCACAGTGTGGTCGCCGGTCCACAGTTTGAACTCTCTCGCCTTCACCGCGTACTCGACGTAGACCTGCGAGCCACCGCCTCTCATCGTGAGCTTCCTCTCGGCGTAGGTGTCGAGGATGATGTTCAGCTCCTTCTCCCCCTTCTTCCCGTTGATCGTCCACCCGCCCTCGGTTTTGGTGATCTTTAGCTTCGGGTTCTCGAACTTCACAACCTCGCCCCTTGCAGTATCGTAGAAGGCAAGCGACCTATGGAAGTATGTCTCCGACTCTTTGCCCGTCTTCAGGGTGAAGAACGACATCGTGGAGCTGTTGGTGAAGACTATGCGTCCCCAGTGGAACGGACCGTAGGGTGTGGCGCCGAAGACTTTCTGGAGGTGCGCGGTGCCGTTGAAGGGCTTTCCAAGCACCATCCCCTTGGCGTCTGAGTAGATGTCCACCCAACCCATACCTAGCGGAGGGAAATAGACCCCCCTCGCATCCCGATCTCCGAGGAACTCCCCTTTGCCCATTGTTAAGTCGATGAGGTTACTAACACCGAGCCTGTAGTCCGGGTATCCGCCGCTCAGGGTCATCCTCTTCCCAGCTAGCTCGGTGACGATCTCGCCCCCCTTAAGGACGACTTTAACATTCCCATCCCCGAGGTCATGGAGTCTCTCGCCGTCGAAGACCCAGCCCGATGTGACCCCAAGGAACTCTCCCTTGCCGATGCTTCTCAGCTTCATCTCCCTATCATTGAACAGCATCCGCTCCCCATGCTTCCTGTAAATCAGGAGCATCATCTGGATGGGTTTCTCCCCGCTCCTGTCGAAGAAGAGAAACCACCAATACTCCTTGCCTAGCGGTGGGAGCGTCTCAGTGTTGAACATGACGCGGTCGAGTAGGGGTTTTTCGACGTCGAAGCCGTTGATCGATGAGACCTCTCTAAGAAGCCGATAGGTCTCCAGGACGCCCGGTGTCAACCCATCACCCTAAGTTTCTCACCCATGTAAGTGGAACCAAACTCAGTCGTGAGCGCAGCGTAGAGCCTCAGCAGGTTCACGACGGCGACTAGGTCGCGCTTGCTCCTCAGGGTGGACACAGAGTTGATGATGCTGAGAGTCGACTTCTTCTCATACGCCTCAATCATGCGGTCGAGGTCGACGTCGATGTTTATCGTCGCGCCCGCCTGCTTGCCCTCTATGATCCTGATGGAGTCGACGCCCTGCCCGTTCGTCTTGATCATGTACCCCGCCGACTTCTCCCCTTGTGTAAGCCTCAGCTGGATAGTCTGAGGCCCGAGTATCCTGAGGAACCTCGAAGATTCAATGATGTCCTGCACTGGTATGATTCGCCGGCTCTCCTCAGCCTCAGCGTCGATCATCGCGTCAAGGAATGACTCGACGTGCTCCTTGATACCGCCGTCCCTTAGATCGTCGCCAGCGTCCTTCACGAAGACGAGCTTGCCCAAGATCTCGTCTGCGAAGTCGCCGATTGACATCTTCTTTCCGAGCCTCTTCTGCATGACGCCCTCCCTGTCGAGAAATGTGTTCAGTGTCCAGAACCTGCCCATGCAGTAGCTCTCAAGCTTCTCCAGCTCCTCCGGGCTCATCGAGTCGAGCCTGAAGACGGAGTGCATCTCGTCGTACTTCGTCCAGTCGCGCTGGAATATGAGTTCCTTCGCCTCTAACCCGTCGTAGAACTCGGTCCCGGGGAAGGGCGTCGCGATGCCAAAGGCGCAGCTCATCAAACCGATGTCCTTCGCGTAGGCGGGAAACTCCTTTATCGACGCTTTATCCTGGTCGGGTAAGCCTATGACGAGCGTGCCCGAGACGTTCGCCCCGTTCTCCCTGAGGATCCTCACCGCGTCCCTCTGCGTCTCGAGGGTTATCCCCTTCTTCACGCTGTTCAGCTCCTCCTGGCAGGGGCTCTCGATCCCCAGCTCGTAGTTCAGGATCCCCACGTCGCACATCTTCTTGACGAGTTCGGGGTTCTGCGTGACGCTGTCCGGTCTCGTCATCACAGAGAAGGTGATATTCATGCTTCTCTCATCTAGTAGGTCGCAGAGGCGGTCGAGCCTCTTCGGGTCCCCGATGAAGTGTGGGTCTGTGGCGAGGATGTGCAGTGGTCTCCCGCGGTGGTATTGGGATATCTCTGAGAGCTCCGCCATAATATTCTCGGGGGATCTGAACCGCATGCAACTCTTGCTCATGTAGGGCTCGCAGCAGAAGATGCAGGTGCCCCAGCAGCCTCTCGACGCTGTGATGACGTCGAACTCCCTGTCGTCGCGGCTCATCCTATTCATGTACCTGTGTCTGCGCAGGTGCCTGGCGGGGAATGTGAATGTGTCGAGGTCCTCGGTGGGAGGTCTGTCGGCGTTGTGGATGATCTGCTCCCCAACCTTGTATGATGTGCCGGCTACGTTAACAGGGGAGCTCGCGCGTATGAGCTCCCTCATCGTGATCTCCCCCTCGCCTCGGATGACGATGTCAACTTGCGGGTGCGCCAGTAGCTCGTCTGGTATGGCTGTGGCGTGGTACCCACCGAGCACGGTCGTCGCCCCGCTCCTCTTCGCCTCCTCTGCGAGGCGCAAGCCCTGAACGTGATCCGTCGCTGAGATGGTCAACCCGACGAGATCGGGCTTGAACGCGTCGAGGTGGCTCTGGAAAGACTGGGTCTCAAACTCCATGTCGAGCAGCCAAATCTTCTCCACCTCTCCCTCGATCGATGAAGCGATGTACTCCAGCCCGGTTGGGATGACGTCGTGCACGAAGCCAAGCCCCTTCTTCACCCCGGGCTTCACTAGGAATATCTTCCTGAATGCCATCATCCATCAATCCGATGCGCGTGGAACGTTCAAGCCGCGCGAACATCTCTGAAAGTTACGACGCGCATATATGAATTTCCATATTCATACGTACTATGGTTTTACGTGGGTCACTCACGCTTGTCTTCAGATTAAAATAAAACGGTTCCACACATACGATCATGAATAAAATAATCTCACTCCTAACCCTCATCCTACTCTCCATATCGACCCTCGCATCCACAACGGTCAACGCCGACGTCCCGACGGTGCTCACAATCACCCGCAGAACCGACGCTTCCGGTAACATACTCGTAGACGTGAAGATACGCCACGCCGACCCGACAACCAACCACTACATAACCCAGATAACCCTCGAACTAGACGGAGCGACAAAGACGCAAACCGACCTAGTCAGGGCGTCCTCGGTCGAGGCGACGTACACCATCAACATAGGCACCACAAGCCCGAGGACCATCAGGGCACGCGCAACGTGCAACCTGCACGGCGCCAGCGCATGGTTCTCAGAGTCGGGCACAAGCGGAGACGGTGGAACCAGCACCGGGATACCTGCGTACCCCCTCGCAGCCGTAGCACTCGGGACACTAGCAGCCGCAGCCATCTGGCGGCGGCGCTAGCCCCCAACCTTATACCCGGAAAGTACACAGCCTAACATGATGACGGCGAAGCGCCTCACCCTCAGATACGTCGCCACCTACATCGCGGCGTTCGCCATCATCTCATGGCTCTTCAACTTCATCCCCTCCGAGGTCGTCGAGGCGCTCACAGCCCAGACCTCCGCGTGGGCACTCTCACTCATCGGACACGCCGTCGATTGGTCGCAATCTAGCGGAATCACGACGTTGACCCTATTCGGACAGGACACGGTCACGGTCTCCATAATCCGCGAATGCACCGCCCTTAACGTCCTCGGCGTCATGGCGGGGCTCATACTCCCCCTCAGGGCGAGCTGGGCCAAGCGCCTGAAGGGCATCTCCCTCGCTGGGCTACTGCTATTCGCCCTCAACATCCCCCGAATAGCCCTCACCGTCTACTTAACAGCATACGATACCTGGCCATTCACCCTGGTCGCCGAGAGAACCTTGGAGACCTTCCACTACCCCATCAGCTTCGCTTTCGGCATCATCGGGACAGCCATAACCGTGCTCGCGGTGAGCAGGTGGGCGACCCCCGAGTTATCGGAAACCCTGCTGGGCATCATGGATGGACTCGCGGGCTCCGTGAAGAAGGGTGAAACTGAACCCCACAGAGGAAATGAAGCGGATATTAATTCGGAGAAGTGAAATAAGCGGAGTATTGAGGCGCTTATTCTTCCTCTTCCTTCTTCTTCTTGGGGGTCTTCTTTACCTCAGTGTCCTCTTCCTTTCTGATGCTTATGGCGATGGTGGAGACGTTTCTCTTACCGCCGTCCTGTCCCTCGAGTTCTTCTGTCCCAATCTCGATCTCGGGCTTGGTAACACCTGATAGGAATCTGTTTCTGCAAACCTCGGCGACATCAACCGCTGTACTGATTGCTTGGCCTCTCGCCTTGAGGACGATGCCGTCTGCGCCCTTTTGGTTGAAAGCCGTCAGAACTGCCATTACGTACGTCATTACTGGCTTGCTGCCGATGTAGATGATGCTGTCCTCTGTCATGTGGATCATGTAAACGTGGTTGCATAGCTTAAAAAAGTATAGAGTCACCCGCGGATGTGCAAAGGAAGACTGGTGAATTAGGAAAAGTGCTTTTACCTGAAATATCCTGACGTAGCTGCCCTTATTCGCCAGCGAAGATAAGTGGCGCCCCCGCGTCGATGCTGTCCCGTGTAAACTCGACTCCTGTCACCGCCTCCCAGTCTCTACTGTAGTCACGGACGAAGCAGATGGTGGGGTCACCCTTGACCCTCCCCTCCTTGAAGTCGATCTCGTAGTCGTTCATCATGTCGCAGACCTCCCACTGGTCCTTGAACATGACGTCCGAGACGACGAGGGGTGCCTTGGAGTAGCCGAAGGCGTTCAGTGTGAGCCTCCGCCGCTTCCCGTACTTGTAGAGGTCCTCGCCACTCTTCATCCCGATGGGGTGGTGCTCCCAGAACACCTTCTCCCGGGGGAAGAAGTCGAAGCTCCAGCGCCCCACCTGGTGCTCGTGCCCCATCTCATCGAGAGACAAACCGAGCCACTGCAGATACCGGAAACACTGGACCTCCTGATAACTGACGAACCTCTCCCCACGAATCACGAACCCAAGGTCGTCTCTGAGGATCTTCAAGCAGAAACCCCCGAATGCGGCGAGGGGATGCGCGAAAGGGGCGAGATCGTGGACGCAAACGGACGCTGGGGGATCTCGCTCCGGAGCAGAGTGGATTATCCTCCCGCCTTAGGTAGAATGAAGAAGCAGAGAAAATAACGCTTGCCACACCACGGGGAGGAAAAAGCGTCGATATTAAGCTGTAAAAACCCGCTTCCAGACGCTTTCATGTTTAAACGGAGGGCGTAAATCGGGTATTGTTTGAAAGTAGTGAGACGTTCTTAATATCGACGTGGCAATAATGGGGTGGTTGCACACCCTCCTACCCTCCACATTGCCTCCCACGTGTATCAAAACAGTAAATACTTTACATACACATGTTAAGTCTGCCCAAGCAACAGCGACCGGGGATCGAAAAGGCGCGAAGAATCCCGATGCTGACTCGGAACGGTGGGCCTAAAGGCTCATGGGGCTTAGGCTCCGAGAGACCTCACCGGAAAGAGGAGAAATGCTTGGGCACCTCCATTTTATTAAAAACCAATCGTCTTCTAACTGTACTTGGTTGACTTCGGCATCGTCCACAGAATCCCGAGCTTCAAGATCTGCGTGATGGCTAGGAAGTAGAGGACGTAGATGGGGCCGAGGCTGTTCCAGATGATGCCGCCTATGAGGGGCGAGACGATGCTCGATAGGCTCCTCGCCATCCCGATTATGCCGTACCATGAGCCGAGCAGCTCCTTCGGCACGAGTTCGACGGAGATGGAGCCGCTTGTCACACCCGCGAGCTGTATGAATCCTGTTAGGAAACCTACGGCGATCAGGGTCATGTCGCCGGGGACGTAGGCGAGGACCATGAGTCCGACGGCGTAGAGTGGGCACATGAGCATTATCAGGTTCTTCCTCCCGAACCTGTCGGCGGAGAGCCCGACCGGCATCGCGAAGAGGACGACTATAAGCCAGTAGACAGCGTCCATGAGCCCGAGGCTGTATGGGTCGGCTCCACGCATGGTCTTCGCGTAGAGGGGAATATAGATCGCCATGTAGTTCGGGAGCATGTTCGCGAGGACGTAGGCGAGCCACCTCTTGACGTGGATGCCCTCCTTGAAGACGCGCCCTACGCCCTTGCTGATTGTGATTCCCCTGCTCCCCGAGACACTTGGCGGATTCGTGAAGAACCTCCACACGATCCCGAAGGAGATGAGGATGCCGCCGACTTCGATCCAGTAAAGGGGGCGTATACCCTCTACGGTGAGCCCCCCAAACTGTATGATGAGGAACGCCGCGACGAGGGGGGCGAACAGTCGGGGAAGAGCGGCGACGGTATCACAGAGCTGCATCCCGGTCACACGTTCGAAGCTCTGCAGGCTCGCGCCACAGATCATCGGGCAGACGTTCATCGTCATCTCCCAAGCTATCGTCGTGAGTATCAACGCGGCGGCTGTCATCTCCCAGTTCGTCGCCGAGCCGAGCACCGCATAGCCCCCAGCCATTATCAGGAGCGCCGCCATCAGTATCCGCCTGATCCCGTACTTGTCGGCGAGTATCCCGATGGGGAGCGTGATCAGGGCGAAGGCGATTCCGCCGATACTGGCGACGTATCCCAGCTCCAGCGCCGTGGCGCCGAGGGCGGTGATGTATATCGATTGGTACTGCTGCGTGAGCCCCAGGCTGAAGTTCTGGACGATGTTCTTCGCCATGTTGACCTTGAAGGGGCTCTGCTGCTTTCTGACGAAGTTGATCCCCTTCTCAACGATGCCCGGAGCCATGACTCACAGGGGCACGAGCCACCGATAAAAGAGTATCAGGGACCCCACAACCCAGCAACCATTAAAGCCGGCGCTCCCCCACATAGTGCCATGTCCATAGAAGAGAAACTAAAGAAAATGGGACTAGAACTGCCCTCACCGCCCAACTACAAGGGCAACTACATAGGCGCAAAATTCACCGACAGCATCGCCTTCAGCTGCGGCCAGGGACCGTTCGCCACCACGAAGAGGGGGATGGTGGGAAAGGACCTCACCATCGAGGAAGGCTACAAAGCCTCACAGGAGGTCGGCCTCAACTGCCTCGCTCAGCTCAAGAGGCAATTAGGGAGCCTCGACAGGATCAAGCAGGTCCTGCAGGTCATAGGCTTCGTGAACAGCGAAGAGGGCTTCATGGATCAACCCAAGGTGCTGAACGGGTTCACCGATCTGCTAGTAAATCTATGGGGCGACCCGGCGGGCAAGCCCGCGCGCGCAGCGTTGCCTATCCACTTCCCCGGCTGGATAGCCGTCGAGGCGTGGATGGTCGTCGAGCTAAAAGACTAAGGTTCCTTCTTCTCCCTGATCTTCTCACTGAGCTGCTTCAGCTCTATCTCCGCGTTTGAGATAATATCATGTAGCTTATCGAGGCGCCACTTTATCCTTGCCGCGATGTATTCGTCGGCGTGTGTGAAGTTCTCTTTTAGGGGGCAGTCGAGTATGGACGAGCTGTTCAGCAGTTTCTCAGGGAGATCGACTGCGAATAGCTCCTCTAGCTCGTCGGCGGGGTCACGCTCCTCAGTGAAGACTAGTGCGAGTTTGTCCCTGCAATCCCTGCATTCGCGGATGTGTCCGAGAAGCC
>DUKA01000053.1 GCA_013329615.1 Candidatus Bathyarchaeota archaeon | reverse complement strand
TTTTAACCGGTGAGCCGCGACTCTCTACCCATGTTCAAGTCATGCGTGGATGAGAAGGCGGCCACGGAGCTGCTGAAGGCGCTTGTGAAGATAGACTCGGTCAACCCGACGCTCGTGCCGGGGGCGAAGGGGGAGGAGGAGATAGCCGAGTACGTCGCTAACTGGCTGAGGGGCCTCGGCCTCAAGGCCAAGGTCGATAAGATCGAGGCGAAGAGGGCCAACGCCGTCGGCACACTCAAGGGGGTGGGCGGTGGCAAGAGCCTGATGCTCAACGGCCACATAGACACCGTCGGCTACGACTACATGACCATCGACCCGCTCAAGCCCGTCGTCAAGGAGGGCAGGATGTACGGCCGCGGCACCTTCGACATGAAGGGCGGCCTCGTTGCCAGCCTCGCCGCATTGAAGGCGGTCGTCGACTCTGGCACGCAGCTCAAGGGCGACGTTGTCGTCGCCGGTGTCTGCGACGAGGAGTTCGCCAGCATCGGCACCGAGAGGGTGATGGAGAAGACGCGTGTGGACGCGGCGATCATCGGCGAACCTAGCGCCCTCCAGATAGAGAGGTGCCACAAGGGCTTCGCGTGGATAGATGTCGAGACGAAGGGCCTCGCCACCCACGGCAGCATGTGGGAGACGGGAGTTGACGCCATCGCGAAGATGGGCAACGTGCTCACGGGGCTCGAAGCCATCGGCGTAAAACTGCAGAAGAAGAAGCATCCAGTCCTCGGCCCCGCCAGCGTCCACGCCGGTATAATCAAAGGCGGTTTAGAACTCAGCACTTACCCCGACAAGTGCCTGCTTCAGATAGAGAGGCGCACCATCCCTGGGGAGGAGAGAAAGGACGTCGAAGCCGAGGTGGAGGCGCTACTCAAGGGCATCGCGGACAAGGACCTCAAGTTCAAGGCGAGCTACGAGATCACCTTCTACCGCGGTCCCATGGACGTCCCCGAGACCGCGGACATATGCCAGACCATCGTCGCCTGCAGCAAGGAGGCGATAAAGCTCACACCCGCCTTCATAGGCGGCTCAGGGTGGATGGACACCCAGATTATGTGGGAGAAGGGCATACCCGCCGTCGCCTACGGCCCGGCGGGCGAGGGCGCACACGCCGCCGTCGAGTGGGTCGACCTCGACTCAGTCGTCGACGCCGCCAAGGTTCAGGAACTCGTCATCCGCCGCTTCTGCGGGGAAAAATAAAAGGCGCCCCCCTTGATGAAACTTGAGACGTACAACAACCTCGCGAGGCTCCTCCTAGGAGTTCCCCGGCTCGTCAAGCTGTACGAGGAGAAGAGCCCCTCCTTCAGCGACGCCGCCAAGGAGTGAATGGGCACAGTTGAGCCGGTGATGATGGCGAGCGGCCTCCCGCATGTCTCCGAGGTGAGCAGCATGAAGGCGCGTATCATCGCAGCCGAGAGGGGGATACTCACGGGGGACGGCGTCACGAGCATCGGGCGTTCCTCCCCCACCAAGCAGAAGTACGTGGGGGCTGTCACCGTGCAATGCCTCAGCCGCGCTCAGGGGGTTCTCCACGGGCTCCTCGCACCATACGAGGCGAGGTATATGGAGGCGGCGCAGGTGACGAGGCAGATGGTCATCGCGGCGACGCAGCTTGGGCTCCTCAACGGTTATTTCCGGAACGGGGGAGGCAACGGTGTGGCGCAGTTCTTCAGAACTCTCATGGCGGACGCCAACCTCCGCCCACTCGCCACGCGCGTCCTCGAACTCCTCCCACTCGAGGACGCCATACAGCTCCTAGACCTCAGCCTCGCGGAGTGGGCCGAGAGCTATAGGAAGAACTTCGCGCAGCCCACGCCCCAGGCGTCTGGACCGAATAGTGTTTAAGATCGAGTAACAGAATTCTTTCGATGTCTAGGCTCACCGTGGTTGACGCCGATAGGTGCGTCGGCTGCCAGCTCTGCATGTTCGCCTGCAACAGGCGCTTCGGGGAGGGTGGACTGGCGAAGTCTGCTATTAGGGTGCGTTCCGCGGGGGGCTTCGAGAGGGGGTTCGTGGTTGTGGCGTGTAGGGCTTGCCTTGACCCGCCGTGTATGAAGGTGTGCCCCGTGGACGCGCTTGAGCCGCGGAAGGGCGGAGGCGTCATCCTCAAGGCGAGAAAGTGCATAGGCTGCCACCGCTGCGAGGAGGCGTGCCCCATGCACGCGATATTCTGGGACAACGAGGCAAACAAGCCCGACATCTGCGTACACTGCGGCTACTGCGTCAACTACTGCCCGCACGAGGTGCTGGCGATGAAGGAGGCGGAGCAGCTGTGAGACTCCCGACGCGTGTGCTCATGGCGGACCTCAACACCCGCCGCTTCTCCGTGGAGGACCGCGCAGACCTCTTCCAGTACTACATCGGCGGATCGGGGGTCGCGATAAGCCTGCTGAACGAGTACTGCCCGAAGGGAGCCGACCCGCTCGGGCCGGACAACCCCATAATATTCGCCGTAGGCCCGCTCGTCGGCCTCTACCCCCTCGCCTCGAAGACTGTGGCGATGTTCAAGTCCCCTCTTACCGGGAACCTCGGTGAGAGCCACGCGGGCGGACGCAGCGCAGTCGCCATTAGGTCTGCCGGATACGGTGCAATAGTCATCAGGGGCGCGAGTGAAACCCCCATCTACGTCTCCGTCGACTCTAAGGGTGTCCAGTTCAGGGACGCCTCGGGTATCTGGGGGATAGCGAGCAGCGTAACCACCGGGAGGATAATCAGAGAACTCGAAACCGGGGCGGGCACGCGGACGATCATGAGGATAGGCGGAGCCGGTGAGCGGCTCGTCCGCTACGCCTCGGTGATCACGGAGACCTACCGCCACTTCGGTCGCCTCGGCCTCGGCGCCGTATTCGGCAGCAAGAAGCTCAAGGCTGTCACCGTCTCCGGCGACCACGGCTTCGAGGTCAGCGACAGAAAACTCTACAGGGAGACATACGACGACGTCTACAAGCGCGCCGTCTCCTCTCCCGTCATGAAGAAGTACCACGACATCGGCACGGCGTCGAATATAATGCCGCTCAATCTCCAGAAGGGGCTGCCAACCATGAACCTCAGGGCGACAACTTCGCCCGAGGCGGAGCGCATATCCGGTGAGAAGCTGGCGGAGAACTATCTCGGTCGGCGCGTCGCCTGCGCGCACTGCCCAGTTGCATGTATCCACATCGCAGCGCTGCGTGAACCCTACGCCAACGAGCCGTACTTCTACAAGACCACCATGATACCCTACGACTACGAGCTCATCTACGCCCTCGGCTCAATGCTCGGGGTCTTCGACGAGAAGATGATGCTTCACCTTATAGACGCCGTGGAGATATGGGGGCTGGACGCAATGAGCACCGGCGTCGTGCTCGCGTGGGCGACTGAGGCGATGGAGAGGGGGCTCATCGGGCAGGGTGAAACCCTCGGCCTCGCCCTCAAGTGGGGCGACGAGCCGGCATACGCCAAGGCGGTCGAGCACATAGTCAAGCAGCCCAACGAGTTCTACGCCGCCCTCGCCAGGGGGGTTGACTTCGCCTCGAAGCGGTACGGCGGGGAGGAGTACGCGATGGCGTTCGGCGGCAACGAGATGCCCGGCTACCACACCGGCCCCATAAGCCACGTCGGCCACCTCACGGGAAGTCGCCACAGCCACCTAGACGCCGCCGGTTACAGCATAGACCAGGCAGCCCTCAAGGACAAGCTGCTGCCAGACGCCAAGACGGCCGCCTCTAAGCTGCTCAAGGAGGAGGCGTGGCGTCAGGTGCTCAGCAGCCTAGTGGTCTGCTTCTTCGCCAGGGGCATCTACGACAAAGACATGGTCTCCAAGACTCTCGCGACGGCGGGCCACAAGGTGCCGCCCGAGGCGCTCGAAAGCATAGGCATGCAGATTCTGAGGGAGAAGAACCGCTTCAAGGAGCGCGAGGGCTTCAACCATAAGGAGCTGCGCATACCGGGGCGCGTCTTCGAGACGCCCTCCCCCCTCGGGAAGATCGACGAAAAGTACCTGCGCGAGTCTGTTGAGGAGTTCTACCGGCTCCTCTACGCCTAGGACTCAATGTGGAAGACTTCCCGTAGCTCCTCCGCGACGGGGCTGTCGTCGGGGTTCGAGGGCATGAGTTCATGCACGTGTGCCCACCAGCGCCTGCAGACGGGCGTATCCGCGACCGCGTCCCACTGCGCCTCGTCCTCGAACTCGACGTAGGCGAACAGCTGCTGCGTCTCGGGGTGTAGGAAGATCGTGTAGGTGTGGACGCCGTGCTCCTTGAGGGTCTTCTCCAGCTCGGGCCAGATGGGGCTGTGGCGCGCCTCGTACTCCGCCTCTCGACCGGGGTGGACGCTCATCATGAAGGCTTTTCGGATCAAAGTAGGCACCTAGAGATCGATTATCTCCGCCTCGAGCGTTTCGGTGTCAAGTAGGCCGAAGCTGCTCCTCCCCGTCAGCCATCCGCCGACCTCCCCCGGGTTGACGACGAGTGTGCCGCCCACCTTGGCTATCTTCGCGACGTGGTCGTGGCCGTGCACTACGACGTCGTAGCAGCCACGCGTGGTCAGTGAGCGGAGCAGGGCGGCGTCATGCCCATGTAGCAGGGCGATCCCCCTGCTCCCCGCCTCGACCTCGGCGAAGTTTCCGATTATCTCCTTGCCGACTGCGGTGTAAACCGCCTTGAGCTTCTCGTGCTCGGCGCAGTTGTTGCCGTAGACGCCTATCATCTTGGCCTTGAGTTCTGCGTAGGGCTTCGCTGTGAAGGGGCTGATGTAGTCGCCGGCGTGGAGGACGAGATCAACGTTGAGCTCGTTGAGCCGCTTTATCACGGCCTTGATCTTGGTGACGTTGTCATGCGTGTCTGAGATGAGGCCGACTCTCATCCGTCCTTCCTCCCCGCGTGGTGGATGATGTTGCGGACCCTGAGTATCTCTAGGGTGCTCGTCCCCCCCGGCGCCTCGAGGGAGGAGCCGGAGACGACCATGATGGAGTCGGCGTCCCTGACGTAGCCCTCCCGTAGGGCCTTGTTGACCGTGCGAACGATGAGTTCGTCCCTGTTGTCGCTCCACTGGATGTCGATGGGCTCGACGCCCCAGTATAGGCGTATCCTACGTGCTATCTTCTGCTCCTTTGAGACGGCGAGTATCCTCGTGGAGGGCCTGTACTTTGAGACCATGAGGCTCGTGAAGCCGCTTCGCGTGGGGACGATTATGGCGGAGGGCTTGACCGCCTCGGTCGCCATTGCGGCGAGGCTTCCTATGATGTCCGCGATGGGGTGTCCCTCCTGTGGTCTCTGCACGTTCCTGAGGGTTGCCCCCGCCTCAACTACGCGGCTTATGCTTTCCATGACGCGCACCGCTTCTATGGGATGGGCGCCTATCGCGGTCTCCCCGCTAAGCATCACCGCGTCCGCGCCGTCTAGGATGGCGTTGGCGACGTCGCTCGCCTCAGCACGCGTGGGGCGCGGGTTCTTGACCATCGACTCGAGCATTTGCGTCGCGACGATGACTGGCCTCCCCGCCTCGTAGCATTTGGTAATTATCTTCTTCTGGAGAAGTGGTATGTCCCAGGGGGGCACCTCGATGCCGAGGTCACCGCGCGCCACCATGACGCCGTCGCTAGCGTATATGATCTCGTCGATGTTCTTTATAGCCTCCCCGTGCTCGATCTTGCTAATGACGGGTTGGTCCCCGCCGGCGTACTCTATTGCCTCCTTGACTGTCTCGACGTCCTTTTTGTTCCTGACGAATGAGGCGGCGAACCAGTCGGCTCCGGCTTGGACGCCGAATTCTATTCCCTTGACGTCTTGTTCCGTGGGTGGGTGTATGCTGAGGCTCGCGCCGGGGGCGTTGACCCCCTTGTGGCTGCTCGCCTCGCCGCCGCTGACGACCTTCGCCTCGAAGCCCTTGAAGTCGCTGTCAACCTTCCTGATGTCGAGTTCGATGAGGCCGTCGTTGATGAATATGTGTCCACCGGGGCGGACCTCGGCTGGGAGCTTCGGGTAGTTGACGGGGAGGATGAGGCCCTCGCCGACGATGTTCTCGGTGGTGAAGCGGACGGCGTCTCCCGCCTTGAGCTGGACGGGCTCCTTGAGTTCGCCGAGGCGTATCTTTGGGCCGGGGAGGTCGACGAGGACGGATACGGTGCCGAGGCTCCTTATGGCGCGCATGGTGTTTCTGTGGTCGTCGAAGCTGCCGTGGCTCAGGTTGACGCGAGCCACGTCCATCCCCGACGTCGCCATTTCCTTGAGTATGTCGGGCCTTCTGCTCGCCGGGCCTATGGTGCATACTATCTTGCTCCTCGCGTAGCCGTCCATCTTCCTTCGTGAAAGTATCGGGGCGCTGGGTTCTTATCCTCTGCGCCCAGACCTACCCGTGATGCGCTGCGCCGTCATACTGCACGCCCCCATCGGCGGGGGAAAGACGCGGACCGCCGAGGCTGCGGCGGAGAGGGCGAAGGCCGACGGCATAAGGGTCATGGGGATTCTCAGCAGGCGCATACTCGGGGACGGACCCGACCCCAGCTACGATCTTGTGGAGCTCGACACGGGGGAGACTATGCCCCTTGTGAAGCCCGCGGGCATAGAATTCGTGGATGGATGGGAGTCCTTCGACAACCCCCGCTTCGTCTTCAGCCACAAGGGGCTATACTCGGCGAACCTGGCCCTCCACCGCGCTGCTGAGGAGATGAGGGACGGCGTCGTCGTCTTCGTCGACGAGTGGGGGCGACTGGAGTCTCAGCGCAAGGGCATCTACCCGGGCGCCGTCATGGTCGCCGACGCCCTCAACAGGGGGGGCGTAGCAGTCTTCCTCTGCAGGGATGATAAGGTCAAGGAGGTCATCGAGTTAGTGAAGGGGAAGGCGTCGCGCATCTTCACCTTCGAGGCGGGGGACGCAGACGCCCTGCTCAGAATCATACGCGGCTGCTCGAAGCTATAGATTCTAAATACCCCATAGCGTCTACTCTATGCGGTTGGCGCCCATGGAATACGACAGGATTCTGAGCGACCTGCTCAACAGGGACGAGTACCTCGTCGTGGGGAAGAAGACGGTACGGTCTGATGCCCTAGACAAGCTGCTCGGCAAGGCACGCTTCACGAGCGACTACATCCCCAAGGACACGATGGTGGTCAAGGTGCTTCGGAGCACCAAGCCGCACGCCCTCCTACGGAGGGTGGACACCACGGCTGCCAGAAGCGTCCCGGGGGTGGTCTCGATCCTCACGGCGAAGGACGTGCCCGGACAGAACGAGATAGGCTACGCCATGCCCGAGCAGCCGTTCCTCAACGACGTCAAGGTCCACTACGTCGGTGACCCGATCGCCTTGATCTGCGCGGTCGACGAGGTCGCGGCGCAGGAGGCGCTCGACGCTATAGTCATCGACTACGAGCCGCTTCCGGCGGTGCTCGACATAGACGCGGCACTCGCCGAGGGGGCGTCACTCGTCCACAAGGAGTCCAACGTCGCCCTCAAGACCCGGATCAGGAAGGGGGACATAGCCAAGGGCTGGAGGGACGCCAAGGTCGTCGTCGAGGATACCTACTGGTCGCCCTACCAGGAGCATATGTGCATGGAGCCCGAGGCGGCGTACGCCGTCGCCGACGGGGTCGGTAAAGTCACAATCATCGCCTGCATGCAGAGCCCCCACCTCGTCAGGGAGAAGGTCGCACGCGTCCTAGGGTGGAAGCTCAACCAGGTCAGGGTGATCCATCCACTGAGCGGTGGCGCCTTCGGCAAGAAGGACGATACGGGTCCGCTCATAGGCGCATACGCGGCGCTCGCCGCGGTGAAGACGGGCAAGCCAGCCGCATACATCATGGACCGCAGCGAGGTCATGGCGGTGACGCCGAAGAGGTTCCCCGCCAGGTTCCACTACAAGTCGGGAGCCGACAAGAAGGGAAACATGACGGCTGTCGAGGTCGAGATCACGCTGGAGGTGGGTGCATACGCCAACCGTGCCCCATTCTGGCTCTGGAGGCAAACCGCCCACGCCTGCGGCCCCTACGAGGTGCCAAACGTCGCCGTCGACGGGCGCGCCATCTACACAAACAAGGTCTACGGAGGCAGCTACCGCGGCTTTGGCAACCTGGCACTCCACTTCGCGGCGGAGCAGCAGGTCGACAAGCTCGCCTTCGAGCTCGGCATGGACCCGGTCGACTTCAGGATGAAGAACATCCTCAGGGTCGGGGGGCACACGACGTGTGATCAGGAGCTCGACAGCAGCTGTGGCATCGACAAGTGCCTCGCCGGCGCCGCGGCGGCTTCCGACTGGTGGAAGCACAGGGAGCCGGTGAGGGTTGGGACGAAGGTCCGGGGCTGGGGCGTCGGCTGCGCCTACCACGGCAACAGCACGAGCCGGAGCACACCCGACTGGAGCGCCGCGTCCCTCATGATACACATGGATGGCAGCCTCAGCTACCGCACCTGCATCTGCGAGATAGGGCAGGGCTCGCCGTTCGGCCACGCCAAGATAGTCGCCGAGATCATCGGCGCAAGCCTGAACGACATCAAGATTGAGGAGGCGGACACCGACACGACGCCCGACTCGAAGCCGACGCATGGCAGCCGGGGCCTCATGATGGGTGGATCGGCAGCAGCGGACGCGGCGATCAAGCTCAGGGAGCGCATGGTCAGGGTCTCCGCCGACATGCTCGGCTGCCCCGAGGCTCAGGTCGAGCTGCGCGATAGCCACGCCTACAACAAGAAGAAGCCCACACAGAAGCTCCCATTCGCGGAGATCGCGGAGCAGATGCACATCAGGGGCGAGAACCCCGCGAGCTACGGCTTCTACATCTCCCCGCGCCGATACTTCGACCCCGAGACCGGCCTCGGGCACAACTACGCAGTCTACACATTCGCCGCCTCCGTCGCCGAGGTCGAGGTCGACACCGAGACCGGCGTCGTCGAGGTGACGAAGATCTGGCCCGCGATGGACGTGGGCAAGGCGATCGACCCGCTGATCGTGGACGGTCAGATCCACGGCGCGATAAGCCATGGCGTCGGCTTCGCCATAATGGAGAACCTGCAGCTGAAGGACGGTGTCGTGACGACGACGGGGCTGAAGGACTACGTCATACCCTCGGCGATGGACACGCCCGAGATTGGGGACACCATCATTGTCGAGGAGGCTTACAAGCACTCCGCCTTCGGTGCGAAGGGCGTCGGCGAGCCCAGCATCATCAGCATAGTCCCCGCCGTGGTAAACGCGATCCATCACGCCACGGGCATAAGGTTCAGCACCCTCCCCATAACAC
>DUKA01000024.1 GCA_013329615.1 Candidatus Bathyarchaeota archaeon | reverse complement strand
CCCCGAACTCGAACCCTTCATGGACAAGTGCGACAAGGAGATGAAGGCGGAGATGCCCTACTATCAGCGCGTCGGACCATACAGCGACCATTGGCCATTCTACCTGCGTAGTGTCCCCTGTGGTAGCGGCGGTGACCCCGAGACGATCCGTACTAGTACGGGGCGCGGCTTCGGGCACAGCAAGTACGACACAGTCGACAAGGTTGACCTGGAGTACCTGCGCCTCGCAGCCGCCAACTACACCCGCTTCCTATTCCGCGTCGCCAACGAGGACAAGTGGATGGCGAAGAGGAAGACGCAGAAGGAGATACAGGAGTTCATAAAGAAGCAGGGCTACGACCAGACGGTGCAGCTCGCCGACAGGGTTAAGGCGTACATCAAGACGTGGCCAGAGATGCACCCCGAGACCAAGGTGTGGGTAGAGGGCAAGAGCGAGTGGTGATTGGGGGTTTACCCCCATAAACTTGCGTGGTTATAGATAACGAGTTTTTTTACTTGAGTGGGATGAGGAAGTTGCCCTCACTGCCCACGATCAGGGTGTCGATGTTGGGGCTGATCTCCTTCAGCTTCTGCATGTTGTAGTAGGTTGCCCAGCCATCCTGGCCGACGACGGCGATTATCTGCTGGATAGCATCTGCCTCACCCTTGGCGCGTGCGATCTGAGCCCTCGCCTCACCCTCAGCTTGGATGAGAGCTGTCTGCGCCGTCGCGTTCGCGAGGATTATGGCGCTCTTCCTCTGGTTCTCAGCCGTCACGACAGCCTGCTGTGCGGCGACAGTAGACTGAAGCTCGTCGACGAGGCGCTTGGGGAAGCCGACGTTCTTGAGGTCGACCTCAACGTTGATTATTGCTCCCTTGAGTGATGGCTCGTCTGTTAACGCGGTCCTTATGGCGAGCTGTATCTGCTCCGCCAACTCGGTGCGCTTGTCCTTGATCTCTATCCACGAATAGTTCTTCGTGATTCCCTTAGTAGTCTCGGACGTTATGCTGTTGATGGTGGTGAACTCCCAGTTCATAGCGGGGTAGCTCTGGTAGAGCGCAGCCGCCTTGTTAACGTCGATGCCGAAGCGGACGACAACGTCCGTCGTCACCTCGATGCCCTCGGTGCTAAAGCACATCAGGCTGCTAAAGTCTGCGTTGGGGTCGCCGTCGCTGAGAATGAGGTACTGCGTCGAGTAGGGCATCTTTATGACGCTCTGGTAGGGGAGCTTGAGGAACCAGCGGGGACCCACGACTGGGTTGCTCACGGTGCCACTGAGTGGGTCTATGACTAGCGCGACGTCTCCGACGCCGACGCTGGCACCTGAGAGCAGGACGGTGACTCCGATGAGTCCGATCACGACGATCGCGACTGGGAGGAGCACGGGGAACTTCGGATACCTGTATTCTGTCAAATTCGTAACCTCTTGTTGCGTATCTGTGTCGCGTCGTTGGTGTTAAGTGTACCCTTTCCAGCGATATGATAGGATTTTATCCACTGAGGGCGTCTGTCTCAGCCATGGACGTCGTCTCCCTCCTGATCCCCGCGGCGTTCGCCTTCCTCGCCGGCATCTTACTCCTAGGGTACCTCGTCGTCCACCCGCTCAGGATGAGTTCGTACCTCGCCATGACATGCGTGATGGTCTTCGCGACCGGCGTCGCGGTGTCACTTATCTTCTGGAGAGACTGGACTGGCGGCGCCACTGCGGTGGGTCTGTGCGTCGTCGCGTCCCTCGGGGGATACGTCGTCATGGCGTCGAGGGTGCTGGCCGCGGATGAGAAGCGCGTGCTGCCCACGATACTCAGGAAAAAGGGTGACCCGGGACTCGGACACACCGCCGTCGTCTACTTCACACACGGCGAGTCACCCACCTACACCCCCATCAACTGGATAAGACAGTTCAGGGAGTTCGACGAGCAAAAAAAGCCATTCATGCCATGGCTCCTGCGCCCACTCTTCCTCTACAACCTAAGGCAACGCTACCTCAGAATCGGCAAAAGCGACCACTACACGCTACACGCCCTGAGACTCAGGGAGATCGAGCAGGAGTACAGGAGGCGCGGCGACGACTCGACGCGATTCTACCTGAGCTTCCACGACTATAACCCCCGCCCCGATGCAGCCGCCATACAGGCGCTGAACGACGGTGCAAGCAGGATAATCGTCGCCGAGGTCTTCGTGACGCAGTCAAACCACACAGTGGAGGGCGAGAAGATGGTCGAAGCCCTCCACCCCGAGGAGTACGGCGCAAGCGTCGCCTTCACGAAGCCCCTCTGGGACTCGAAAACCATGCACAGGATGTTCGTGGAGCGCGCTGAAGCCGCGATAGGCGATACGCCTAGGGAGAAGGTCGGCGTGTTGCTCGTCGGTCACGGTCAGCCAGACGAGTGGGATAAAGAGTTCGCGACCGAGACGCAGCAGGAAAAGGCGTTCAAGGAGGCGATAATGCGCGCCCTCGGCGAGGCCGGCTACAGGGCGGAGAACCTCGCCGTGGCTTGGATGGAGTTCAAGGAGCCTAAACCCGCCCCCAAGATCAAGGAGCTGGTCGCCAACGGCGTGGAGAAGATACTCTTCTACTCGGCGTGCATAAGCGCCGACACTGTACACAGCCAATGTGACGTGCCCGATCTCGTCCTCGCCGCGAACGTGCCTGAGGGCATATCCCTCATCAACATGGGCGCATGGGACAACAGCTCCCAGACGATACGGGCGATAACGGAGAGGATAGACGCCGTCAAGTAGCCAACCTCGACCCGTCTCGGAAGGTTAAATAACCGTAGATCCTCAACGATTTCAGGTGTCAACTTATGGCGTATTGTTCAAACTGCGGTAAAGAACTCGAAGAAGAGACGAACTTCTGCCCGAAGTGCGGCGTCAGGACGGAGAAGGGCGTCAAGGACGGCGTCAACATTCCGTGGGCGTCCGACCCCCACTGGAGGGCTGAGATGGACGTCGCACTGCAGAAGGCGTCAAAGGCGATAGATGACGGCGTCAAGATTGTGCAGGAGACCTTCCGCGAGGTCGCCAGCGAGGTCGAGAAGGGCGTAAACACCGCCAAGACAAGCGTCAAGGAGAAGACGGGCCCCATCTACTGCAGGAACTGCGGCAAGGAGAACACGCGCTACGCCCGCTTCTGCACGAAGTGCGGAAAAGAAGTCTAATCCCTACTTTCTCGGGACCTTATCCACGTCCACGAGGACGACGATCACCGCGTTCACCATCAGGATGGGTTGGGTCTTCGCCTCCTCCTTCGTCGACTCGGCCGGGAACCTGAACCCACCCTTGACGACGCTTATCCTCCTCTTACCCTCGGGGAGGATGGATAGGACGGCTTCGCCGTCTACCTTAGAAGGGTCGGGCGCTGCGACCGTAACGTCCACCATGAGCGCCTCCTCGATCTCGGAGAAGTTCTTTATCTTGAAGAGCTGGCCGAGCCCGACCATACTGCAGTGACTTATAGCGTCCTTGACCGCCCTCTGCGCCGCCTTCGTCGCGTCCTCGCCGTGCATGTCGACGCCAGTGCCTAACTCTACTAGGTAACGCCTGTAGTCCATGGCGGGATACCTCGCCCGGACCGAATAAAAGGCTTCGGAGGAGGTTTACCTTCGTCACATACTCCAGAATAGGGTGACAACCCTTAAATGGAGTCCCGGGATGAACTACAGAAACCCCTCCAGGATTGACTACGATGGACGGGAAGAAGGTTGAGCGGAACCTCCGCGTGGAGGAGATTATCAGAGAATTCCTTTCCGAGGATTTGGGCTACGGAGACATAACCTCCGACGCCCTGATTCGGCACGATCAACGAGCATCGGCGCGGCT
The DNA here is from genome assembly GCA_013329615.1 of Candidatus Bathyarchaeota archaeon. Lineage (GTDB taxonomy): Archaea > Thermoproteota > Bathyarchaeia > TCS64 > TCS64 > UBA8941 > UBA8941 sp8941u. Next base: position 3,529 of record DUKA01000024.1, on the reverse strand, counting down.
GTTCTTCAAGGAACCCGGTGTAACCGCTGGATTAGAAGAGGCGGCGGCTGTCTTTACCCTGCTCGGCTGCGAGGTCAGGCAACACGCCCCCGATGGGGCAAGCGTAGAGGCGCGGAAACCACTGCTCGAGATCGAGGGACCCGCGAAGGCGCTGCTCGCCGGTGAGCGCGTCGCACTCAACATAGTCGCCCACATGTCCGGGATAGCTACAACCACGGCGGCCGTTGTCAAGAGCGCCCGAGTCACGAACCCGAAGGTCAGGGTCGCGGCGACGCGCAAGACCCTCCCCGGGCTTAAGGACCTCGCGAAGAAGGCTGTCGAACTCGGCGGGGGCGACACCCACCGCCTCAGGCTCGATGACTGCGTCCTCATCAAGGACAACCATCTCGAACTACTCCCCAGCATAACGGAGGCTGTGCGCCTCGCGCGTAAAAGGGTCAGCTTCACTAAGAAGATCGAGGTCGAGGTCCGCGACGCCGCGCAGGCAGTCGAGGCGGCGGAGGCGGGGGCCGACATCATCATGTTCGACAACATGATCCCGGATCAGATGCGCGATGTCCTCGCCAAGCTGCGATCCGAGGGTCTGTGCGAAGGCGGGCTCTTCGAGGCGTCCGGAGGCATCACGCCCGAGAACGCCGCCGACTACGCGGCATCAGGAGTCGATGTCATCAGCCTTGGAAGCCTCACCCATTCAACGAAGGCTCTCGACGTAAAACTCGAGATACGGATGAAGAGAGGCATTAACGCTTGAACCCAGAAGAGACAAGGGAACTGCAGGCGAAGATCGGGGACCTGAAGCGGGAGCGGAACGCCGTCCTGCTCGTCCACAACTATCAGGTGCCCGAGATTCAGGAGATCGCCGACTTCATCGGCGACAGCCTCGAGCTGTGCAGGAAGGCACAAGGCGTCGAGGCGGACGAGATAGTGTTCTGCGGCGTCGACTTCATGGCGGAGACCGCGAGCATCCTCAACCCGGGGAAGAAGGTGATCCTCCCGAACACGCGTGCGTGCTGTCCGATGGCGGCGCAGCTGCCCGTAAAGACCCTACTAAAGGTCAAGGAGGAGCACCCCGGCGTCCCTGTCGTACTCTACGTGAACACACTCGCTGAGGCGAAAGCGGAGTGCGACGTCGTCTGCACATCGGCGAACGCGGCCCAGATAGTCGAGAAGCTGGGAGAGAAGGAGGTCATATTTGGTCCCGACTGGAACCTCGGCTACTACGTCTTGAAGTGGGTCCCCGGGGTCAGGCTCATACCGGCGCCAGCGCACGGCTTCTGCAACACACACCGCCTGCTTGGCAAGGGTGAGAAGGCACTCGAATTGAAGAGGCAGTACCCCGAGGCGGAGCTCCTCGTCCACCCGGAGTGTGAGCCGGAGCTTCAGGAGAAGGCGGACTACGTTCTCTCAACCGGTGGAATGTACAAGCGGTGCCGGGATTCTCCGGGGAGGTCGTTCATCATCGCCACCGAGATCGGGATGGTGGACAGGCTGCGCCGCGAAATACTGGGCAAGACATTCATCCCGGCAGAGCCGAACGCCGAGTGCCCGACCATGAAGAGAATAACCCTCATGAACACCTACGAGGCGCTCAGGGACGGGAAACCTGTAGTTAAGGTCCCCGAGGAGCTACGCCTCAAGGCGCTGAAGCCCATCGAGCGCATGCTAGAGATGAGCAAGTAACCTTTTTCACCACAATCCGCGCTCTTCTCAGTGTGTCGATAATCGAATTTGAAGGAAAGAAGCCAAAGGTACACCCGAGTGTCTTCCTCGCACCCGGCAGCTGGGTCATCGGAGACGTCACACTCGGCGAGGACGTGAACGTCTGGACGAACGCAGTTATCCGCGGAGACGATGACAGCGTCGTCATCGGGGCGCGCACAACGGTCCTCGAGGGGTGTCTCATCGAGGCCCCCACAGGTAACCCCGTCAACATCGGCTCCGACGTCATAGTGAGCCACGGGGCGACGGTACACGGCGCCAAGATCGGCGACAACGCCATAATAGGCATACAGGCTGTCATACTCGACAGGGCGGAGATAGGCGAAGGCGCCATGGTGGGCGCCGGCGCTCTAGTCAGCCCCCGGAAGGTAATACCCCCCAAGATGGTCGCCCTCGGCATCCCCGCGGAGCCCAAGAGCGAGGTCACCGAAGCCACCGTCCAATACATGAAGAAAGAACATGAGAGGACCCTGAGCAAGGCGAAGGTCTACAAACACATCTACGCGGCGAACTAAGTGAGAACATTGGGGCCTCTTCGGCCCCTGATGCTGGTATCGGAGGCTACGTANNTCTTCCTCCCGTGGGATATGAGTAGGTAGTTGGCCTCAAACCACTTATCTCGGGGAATGAGGACGAGCAGGTCCCGCTCTATCTTGTCCCTGTCGGTCTCGACGGACCAGCCGAGGCGCTGCGCTAGGCGCATGACATGCGTGTCGACGGCGATTCCCTCGATCACCCCGTAGGCGTTCCCGAGGACTATGTTCGCCGTCTTCCTCGCCACCCCCTTCAGCTTAAGCAGATCATCCATCGTCCGAGGGACCTCGCCGCCGAACTCTTCGACTATCTGGCGGCACGCGGCTTGGATGAGCTCCGTCTTCCTGTGGTAGAAGCCCGAGGCGTGTATGTAGTGTTCGAGCTCTTCGACGCTGGAGCCGGCGTAGTCCTTCGCCGTTTTATAGCGCTTGAAGAGAGCGGGGGTCAGCTTGTTTATCTGCTCGTCCGTGCTCTGGGCGGAGAGGATCGTAGCGACGAGCAGGTCCAGGGGCGTCTTCCAGTGGAGCACTGTGCCGGCGTCGTACGGGTAGGCGTTCTCTAGAAAGGCGATTATCTTCCCAGCCTTCTCCCTCTCGTCCATGGGCTAGACAACGCCGTATGCGCCTTTAACCCCTCCGAGCGAGAGTAGGTTTATTGCCCCCGTCTCGAACGGCTCTAATCGACGATGTTCTGGAGGAGGAAGAAGGAGCCCCGCGGCGAGATGCCGCCGGATCAGGCGCCCACACCCAAGATACTCGGGTGGGGCATCGACCACCCCGGAATAACGCACATACTGCCCGACATCCCGCGGGACAAATGGAGCCTGACGGTGGACGGCGAGGCGGATGCGCCCTTCAAGCTCGACTGGGATGCCCTCATCGCGCTCCCGCAGGTCGAGTCGGTGAGCGACTTCCACTGCGTCGAGGGGTGGAGCGTCATGGCACAGCGCTGGAGAGGCGTCCTATTCACGACCATACAGGAGAAGGCTCAGCCGAGGAAGGAGGCAGAGTACGTCTGGTTTGAATGCGCCGACGGTTATACTACGAGCCTCCCACTCGCCGACCTGCAAGGCAAAGACATCGTGATAGCCCATAGGCTCAACGGGGAGGACCTGTCGCAGCCCATCGGCGGGCCAGTCAGACTCGTCGTCCCGCAGAAATACGCGTACAAGTCCCCCATGTGGCTCACAAGGATAACCTTCTCGACGAGGGACAAGCTCGGCTTCTGGGAACGCGGCTACTACAGCAATACAGCCGACGTGTGGAAGAACGACCGG
>DUKA01000054.1 GCA_013329615.1 Candidatus Bathyarchaeota archaeon | reverse complement strand
ATCCAGGGCAGGTATTCGGGCTGGTGTATGCCAACTACCCTTCTACCCGCCACGCTTCGCACCCCTATACTAGCCACTTCACTACTTCGAAGCTCTCAGCGTACCCGACGCCGATTTCCGTGCCGTCGTTCCTGTTCTGGTTGACGACGAAGTCTATCCACTGGTCGCCGCGCCTCTGGTACTCGGACTTGTGGGCCTTGATTGCCTCGATCTTCCTCTCCAACTCCGTGGAGATGTCAACGTAGAAGCGTTTGTTAAAGATCTCATCTGTTATGTACCAGTTGCTTCGGTACATCAGGACGCGTGGGATGTGGCGGGCCGCGTTTATCGTGGCTCTGCCTATTGCGTTGTGGTCCTGATGCATATCGTGTGACCAGTGGGTGTAGACGAGGTCGATCTTGTTGCTGTCGATGATCTCGTTCAGGTACTCGATGAGTTCTACGCCGTAGACTAGCTGCTTCGTCTTGAAGGAACCCCTTTTTAGGTCTCCGCCGATGATCTTCGCGGCGGCCTTGCCCTCCTTGAGCGCCGCGTCCTTGCCCCTGATGAGTGTACCGTCATAATTATCGTATTCCGAGTCGGTGAGTACGTGTATGTGTACCTTGTCGCCACTCTTGACGTGTTTGATGAGGGTGCCTCCGCATCCGAGTTCTATGTCGTCGAAGTGGGCGCCTATGGCGAGGACGTTCAAGGTATACTACCTACCTGATGTTCGTTGGTTCCGTATTAAATATCATCGAGGGGCATGTTGCTAAGCGGGGGGCTTTGCCGCTTCCTTCACAGCTTCTGCGCACCTCTTGACCCTCTCCTCGTCACTGTAAGCCCACAGAATCAGCTGTCGTTTATAGACATACTCCGAATTTGGGTATGTTGAGAGGGGGGCTTCTGGGTTGAACATGTTATTTACGGGGGGAATGAGCTCGTTTGAGTCGAAACCGAGCCTCCTGAGCTTCGGCCCGAGAGTCTCCGAGTTCCCGATAAGGACCGGATACCTCACGTAACTTCCCTTTCCCGAGTACGCAGGGACCTTGGCTGCACCGCCTGACAGTATCTGCTTGTATAGTGCTGCTGTGCCGCGCCTCGTCCTGATATTATCCTCTATGTCCACCAACTCTTCTTCAAGTGCGTCCCAGCGAAGCCCCAGCGGGGACCTCATGTACCAGTCCTTGAACACGTCGACGAATCGTCCGTAGTATTTTAGTGCAGACGGGTTGTTTAGAGCGGCGTCTCTGGTCGCGTAGAAGAGTGATCGGTGGACCTTGTAGAAGATGTCCCCCTCAACGTCGACGTAGGGGTACGTTTTAATCATCTTTTGAAGTCGGCTGGAGAGCTGTGAGTCGTCGGTCGCGACGGCGCCTCCGCCTCCCTCAATCTCTATGGTTTTTCCCCTCCCAAAGCTCATTATCGAGGCGTCGCCGAATCCACCCGCGTGGCCAGAACCGATCTCTATACCTAGTGCCTTCGCCGAGTCCTCGATCACGGGTACCCCGTGCCTCTGAGCTACGTCCATGACCCCCTCTATATCACATGGTTCACCATGTTCGTGTACGGCGATTATACACCTAGTATTCGGGGTTATCGAAGCCTCCAACGAGGAGAGACTGACGTTGTAGGTCTCCTTTTCTACATCGCAGAAGGCGGATTTGCAGCCTGCATAGACCGTGGCCGAGCCCGGGTTAACGCACAGGAGTGCAGGCATCAGCACCTCTAGACCCCGTGGGATGTGCATCGCCCTGAGGGTGAACATGATTGCGGCGGTTCCCGAGCCACAGAGATGGACGAAGCGTCTACCGGTGATCTCCCTTAGCCTCTCCTCTACCCTGCGTGCGACTGCCCTCGAGACCAACGCGTCGACCCTCAACTGAGCCATGCATCATTAAACTTAATTCCTTTCCGAGACACAGACTCATCAAAACCCGCGGTGCGCCCCTGATGAGTAGAACACACGAGGAAATGGATGAGGGCGAGAGCGCACGCGAAATCGAAAAGGATTTTGACGTTACAAGCGTCACCGCACACGGTGAGAAGGTTTGGCCTATTCTGAGGTGGCCTTACTTCTATGCCATACGTCATATGACGAATGCTAAACCAAACCGAAAAAGCAAATTTGAGCTTTTAGTCGACCTTTTTTACGGGCTCCCAAGCTGGCTTGGGGCCGCCGATGTTCTCTGCTTCTCAGACTCGGAAGGAAGCACCCGACGTCTAATACAAAGCGAATACTACAACCGATATATTGACCCAATAATCGATTTCCTACTGCCTGAGAAATGTTTGCTCATAGAAATCCCCGCGCCTCTGCATAGGCCGACGAAATTAACCCATACGAAAAGAATCACCAGTTCAACGGTTATCGAGGCAATTGCGCGCCTTCAAGCTGCTTTCAACAACAAAATTCAGATCGAGAACCACGAAATATTGGATGAAATTCAGAGAAAGTATGGCATAACAGTCGACGACGAGAAAATACTCCGCCTCTACCACGTCAAGAAGGGGATATACCACTCACTGTATCGGTATTACAAACCAAAGGCTATCTTCTTCACTGAATATTACCGCGACATCTCCCGCGTGAAAGCCGCAAAAGAGCTCAACATACCGACGATCGAGGTGCAGCATGGCATCATCGGGACAGAACACCCAGCCTACAGAAGCCTTCTGAAAATAGACGGCGACTACTACCCCGATCAGCTGCTCACTTGGGGGGAGACCGAGAAAAAATACGACGATGAGACATTTTTCTATAAACCCCATCAGGTTTACCCTATCGGCAGCTACATCATCGAGTACATTAACAATTCCTACAAACCCGACGATAAGCTCCTGCAAGAAATCAGCCGATACAAAAAATCCGCCGCCGTCACTCTCCAGAAGACTGTAACCGAGGAGACGATAGAGTTCATCCAGAACGCCGCTAAGATGAACCCAAGCATATTATACCTACTCGTCCCAAGGCAGCCGCTCACTACGGTCACGCCTCTACCTGAGAACATCAGAATCATCCAGAATTACAACTTCTACAAACTGATGAAATACGTCGACGTCCACGTCACAGCGTATTCGAGCTGCACCCTCGAAGCCCCCTCAATGGGTGTTAGAAACATTTTGATAAACATAGGCGGATACGCGAAGACATTCTACGGGCCCATAATGAAAGATAAAACCGTGACAAGATACGTCGAAACCCCCTCAGAACTCGTCAAAGAGATTAACCAATTAGGACCTATCGACAAGGCCTCGATAATCAAGGCAAACTCCGATCTGATAACGCCCGACTATTCCTCTAACCTAAAAAAATATCTCCGAGGACTCAAACTACTCAACTAAAACTTCTAATAAAGACCTTGTCCACAATATAATATGCCTCCTCTTTATCGTATTTGCACTCGTTGCGTCATGGATTCTTCTGATCCCGAGATCATATTCGACGCCGAGGGTGTATGTAACCACTGTAAGAAATACGAGGCGAATGTGAAGCGTTTCGTCTTTCCCGGCGGATTAGGATCCAAGAAACTAGAAGCCATCGTGAAGTCAATCAAGAGTGAGGGCGAAGGAAAAGAATACGACTGCGTGATTGGCGTCAGCGGCGGCGTCGACAGTAGTTATACTGCCTACCTCGTGAAAAAGGCGGGCTTGAGGCCACTTGCCGTCCACCTCGATAACGGGTGGAACTCGGAGCTCGCCGTAAAGAACGTCGAGCGCCTCCTCCGCAAGCTTGAGATCGATCTCTATACACACGTTCTTGACTGGGAGGAGTTCAAGAGCCTGCAGCTAGCGTTCCTAAGGGCATCGACACCTGACTCGGAGATACCTAGTGACCACGCTATTGTCTCAATATTGTATGAGAAGGCGAAGGAGCTCGGCCTCAGATACATTATCCCCGGCACCAACATCAAAACCGAGTCTCATCTCCCACGAGCATGGTCGCAGGGGCACAGGGACTGGCTATATATAAAGAGTATAAACGACCAGTTCGGAACGAGAAAACTGGAATCATTTCCACACTATACTTTCATGAATAACATATTCAGGCAACGTAACTACCGCTGGGTGCCCATCCTGAACTACGTTGACTACGTCAAGTTTGAATCTATCAAGATCTTGGAGAACGAGCTCGGCTGGAAATATTATGGGGGGAAACACTACGAGTCGATATACACCCGATTCTACCAGGGCTACATACTCCCGAAAAAGTTCGGATACGACAAACGCAGGTCACACCTCTCCAGCCTTATCTGCTCAGGTGAGACTACCAGAACCAACGCCCTGAAGGAACTGGAGACTAATCCGTACCCCCCCGATATGATGGAGACAGACAAGACCTTCTTCCTGAATAAATTCGGCTTGACGGAGCAGCAGTTCAAGGAGATCATGGACGCCCCACCGATGCGATTCCAGGATTACTCCTCGTACGAGAAGAAATATGTTAACACTTTCTGGTTCCAACTGTTAAAACGAATTTACCGAAGCATGCGATGATCGAGTAAAGCCAGAGGGATCCATGAACTCTAGAACATTATATCAATCGGCGTCGAAGATATAATCTTGAAATCGGGCCATGCTCATAGTCGACTACGGCATCGGTAACCTTGGCAGTATAATGAATATGCTGCGCCGGATAGGCATCGAAGCCAAAATATCCTCTGATCCAGCGGAGATCCGAGCCGCCGACCGCCTAATCTTTCCAGGTATGGGCTCTTTCGACAAAGCAATGACTAACCTCAATAAAACCGGGTTGAGACCCGCACTCGAGGAATCGGTTCTTGATAGAAAGATCCCGATACTAGGAATCTGCTTAGGAATGCAACTACTCTGCAAGGGAAGCGAGGAAGGGAAACTCCCTGGGCTGGGGTGGGTAGAAGCCACCGTCAAACGTTTCAACTTTCCACCAGATAGCCCACTCCGCATACCCCACATTGGGTGGAATGACGTACACATAACGAGAGACTCTCCGCTCCTAGCTGGTCTGACCTCACGTGACCGCTTCTACTTCGCCCACTCCTACCACGTGGCCGACATAGCCGAGGAATACGTGATCGGCAAGACAAACTACGGCTACGACTTCGCCTCGATAATTCACCAAGGCAACATAATGGCGATCCAGTGCCACCCCGAGCGAAGCTTCGCAGGAGGCGCTAGGCTCCTCAGCAACTTCTCAAAGGTGTAGAGATGTTCCTGCCCCGAGTCATTCCAATCCTGCTCCTAAAAGACCTCGGCCTAGTCAAGACGATCCAATTCGAAAACCCCCGATATATCGGCGACCCAATAAACGCCGTGAAGATATTCAACGTGAAGGAAGTGAACGAGATAGCCTTCCTCGACATAACGGCGACAAAAAGTCACATCATCAACTACGATATGATCAGGAAGATCTCGCAGGAGTGCATGACCCCCCTCACATATGGCGGAGGCGTGACTAAGCTCGACGACATAGGGCGGCTCTTCAAGATCGGCATCGAAAAGGTCGCCATCAACACCGCCGCCTTCAACAACCCCCGGATAATCACCGATGCCAGCGAAGCATACGGGAGCCAGAGCGTCATCGCCTCGATCGACGTGAAGAAACACGCCAAAGGGTCATACGAGGTGGTCGTCGGAAACGGGTCAACCCCAACTGGTGCTGACCCAGTGTCCTACGCAAGGAAGATGGAATCCCTCGGGGCGGGGGAGATCCTCCTAACCTCAATAGATAGAGACGGCACGATGACCGGGTACGACATTGAACTCATCCGTAGTGTGTCAGACGCCGTGAAGGTCCCCGTAATAGCGAGTGGAGGCGCGGGGAAGCTACAGGATCTGCGCAGCGCCTACCTCAACGGCAAGGCCTCGGCTCTCGCCGCCGGAAGCATATTCGTCTTCTTCGGCAAGAAGAAGGCCGTCCTGATCACCTACCCTGACCGGGATGAGTTAGAGACTCTACTAGCCCAGTGACTGGCGAAAATCCCAGACTTTACGGAGTGCTCTCCCACTCTCTCTTCTTCTCGTTGTATTCGGCGAGGGTCATGCGGGGTTTTGCGGGATTGCCGAAGACGACGGTCTCGGGAGGCACGTCGCGTGTGACGACGGAGCCGAATCCGACGATCGCCTTCTTGCCCACGGTGATCCCCGCCTTGAGCATTGAGCCGGCGCAGATTATAGCGCCATCCTCTACCTTAACGCCCACCATCTTGGGAGACATCGGGTAGGGGTCGTTTGTGAAGATAACGCCTGGCCCGATGAAGACACCGTCGCCTATCACTGTGAGCGGCGGGATGTAGGCGGAACCCTCGATCTTGCACCCCTTACCGATCTTGATGCCATAGTCGATGTGGACGAGGGACCCTATCTTGGTGTCGTCCCCTATCTCCGTGTTGTCGCCGATGTATGTGAAGTGCCACTTCCTGACGTTCTTGCCGAGCTTCACGTTCTTGCCCACGTATTGGATTGGAGCACTCATCTGCCGTCTACTCCCAGATGGGTGTCCTGGGGTAAATAACGGTTCTAATCGGGGCAGCGTTTAAATCGGACTCTCAGTTACCTGTGTCCTCAACACGAGGCAGTCCTCCCTCGAAGAGATGCATCTGGTTGGAGATCGACGCGCGGCACCCGATTCGAACGATCATGCGGTTGGATACCGTCTCGGCTGCCCTCGTCGTCCAGTTCCTAGTCTCCGTCTCATTCAACCTGATGGGCAGCTTCATGCCCCTCTTCATAAGCAGCGAGTTGAACCAGACGCTGATCGAAGCTACTGGGTGGACGGGGACGTCCTCCTTCATAGCCTCCACGATCATGGCGATCACGGCGCCGTTCTGGGGCATGATGTGCGACCGCATAGGCACCAAGAAGGTGCTCCTGTTCGTGCTCGCCGGCAACATCGTGGTCTATACGGGGATGACCTTCTCCACTGATGTGATCCAGATTGTGTTCTTCCGCGCACTTCAGGGGGGCTTCGGCGGCATAAGCACGGTCATGTTCGCCATAGTGGCCTCGACGGTCAAGCCTCAGGATCTGAAGCAGGCTCTGAGTTACCAGATGGCGGCGATGACGATGGGGGGCCTCGTCTCGCCCGGCATCGGCGGCGCCCTTGCGGCCGTGATCGGATACCGCATGACGATGCTCACCTCGGCGGTCCTCTTCGTCCTCATATTCCCCCTCGTGCTAAAGATCACGCTCCCACCACCGGCGCCGAAGGAGTCCGAGACGCGTTCATTCAACCTGACCGACTTCAAGTCGCTCATCCCCGATATCGCGGCGCTCATACTCGTTTACATGTGTATCAGCTTCCTCTTCCCCACAATCTCTTGGTTCCTCTCTTCCCTCGGCGTGCCTTCTGATCAGCTTCTGCTCTGGACGACCGCCGCCACCGTGTTGAATGGAATAGCGTTTGCTGTGGCGACGCCTGCTATGACGAAAGCCATGACGAATCGCCTGATGCCGTGGCTCTCCGTGGCTGCCTCCGTCGCGATACTAGCCACCGCCTTCGTCTTCAACCCCCTCCAATTCATAGCCCTGCGCATAATCATAGGCGCCCTGCAGGCCGGTATCCCGGCGAACCTGCTCGGCGGGAAATCTGGAAGGAAGGGCACCGGGATGGGTTTCCTAAACTCCGCCCGCTTCCTCGGCATGGCAATCGGCCCCATCATGGCGACGACCATACTGGGCGACGGCGTCACGCCGCGCCCCCTCTACATGTTCGCCACGATGGCGGGGATATCCCTCATCACCGCGGGATTAATCTACATGACGCACAGGAAAAGCGAGGAAAAAGTCGCCGAAGAAAAGGCGATCTAGCCTAGGATCTTTATTGCCTCGTAGAGGTCGTCCTTGATGGCGGCGAGGAATTCGTCCTTGGATAGCTGCAAGGACTCGAGCGTGTTGTACTGGATGCTGGCGAATTCCTTCAACTCTTTTAACTCGACCTCGGTGAAGGCGTTAGATATGTTCTCAAGGTAGGCGGTCCTGTTCCTCTTGTCGCCGATCATGTTGTCGAAATTGTCGATGTCCCACCTGTATGCCGGTGCCTTGGCAGTGTACTCGCCAGCGGATGCCTCGCCTATAGTCTTCCTGACCTCGAGGAGCTCCAGCGCATCAGTCGCCTCAGCATAGGCGTCCTCCATCTCCTCCATCTCGCCTGCGAGCTTCTTGAGTATCTCGTCGCGGCGACTGGACCAGATCTTTCCCTCCTGTAGGTATCCCTCGAAGAGACGCGTGAAGGTCTCCTCCTTGAGGGCGCCGTCCCTGTAGAGCTTGACCAGCTTGAGCTTCAGCGAGATGTTCTTGGCGAAGTTCTCCATCAGGTCCTTGGTTAGTGGGTCTGGGACGAACGTCTTTGGTGCTTGGAACTCTTCGACCAGTACTACCGCCTCGATCTTTGATGGTTCGATTCCCGTATATGAGGGCTCGCTCGGCGCCTCTGCCGATTTGGGCGTTTCTACGGGTGGTGTCTCTGGGGCTTGTGGGGCTGCCTCAGCGGGTTTTTCCTCTACCACCCCCACGACGGGTGCGGGCTCAGAGGCCTTCTCCTCTGGCACTTCGGGCTGTGGCGCTGGTTCAGGCGTCGCCTCGGGCTTCTTGACCTCTGGCTCTTTGATCTCGGGCTCGACGACCGGCTCGATCTTTGGCGTGGGTGCCTCCTCGACGACGGGCGTTTCTTCCTTTACCTCGGGGACGACGGCCGGCGTCTCCGCTGGCACCTCGACCTTTGTCTCCTCGGGCTTAACCACCTCCTCTTCCTCGTCGTCGACCATTATGACGGCGTCTTCCTCAACGGGCACCGCCGGCTTCGCGGGCTCGGGCTTCGCCTCGGGTTCAGCCTTCGCCTCCTCCTTCGGCTGCCCCTCCTTGTATAGGGGGAAGCCGCAGTTCAGGCAGTAGAGGGTCTTGGGGACATCCTCCTTGCAGTTGGGGCAGTGAACGACCTCGCCAGAAGCTCCGCTCGCCATAAACACACCATCCAGTCGATAACAATAATAAATCACACTTTAGAGATTTAATCATTTTCAACCTCTTACCCCCCCGTTATTGACCCGATCGGCTCAAAAAACGGCTAAAATCGGCACACCGCCTCAATATAAGGCTCAGATGCGGGTCTTCGTTCGGAAAACGGTAAAAGATAGCCTACCTTGATGCCCCTGATTTTACTCGGCTGTGCAATTTATTCCCTCGGTAGCCGGCCCCTCTCGAGGCGCCCCTTATGGAACTCCTCGTATAGGAAGCACGCGGCCCCGTGGCCGGGCTCCACCGCGAAGAGCCCGGGTTCTTCCTTGAAGCACCTGTCAAAGGCGTAGGGACACCTCGGGTTGAACCTGCACCCCGGTGGGAGGTTGATCGGCTGTGGCGTCTCGCCCCTTATGGGTAGATCACCCCTCTTCTTCGCCGCATCAGGGACTGGCACCGCTGCCATCAACGCCTGAGTATAGGGATGATCCGGATCGTCGAGCACATCTCTAACGTCCCCAATCTCGATGATCTTCCCGAGATACATGACACCGACTCTGCTCGACATGTAGCGGGCTATGGCGAGGTCGTGCGTGATGAACAGGTAGGTGAGGCCAAACCTCTCCTGAAGGTCGAGCATCAGGTTGAGGACCTCGGTCCTTATGGAGACGTCCAGCATCGAGACTGGTTCGTCGGCGACTATGAACTTGGGGCGGAGGATGAGGGCGCGCGCGATGGCCACCCTCTGGCGCTGCCCGCCACTCAGCTCGTGGGGGAACCTGAAGAGGAAGTCCTCCGGGGGTATCAACTGGACCTCCTCGAGCGCCTCCGAGACGAGTTTCCGCCTCTCCTCGTCGCTGTTTCCTATCTTGTGTATCTCCAGGGGCTCGACGACGGCCTCGTAGATGGTCATGCGTGGGTTCAGCGACTCGAAGGGGTCCTGAAAGATGAGCTGCATCTCCCTGCGGAGTCCCTTCATCTTCTCCCTGTCGAACTTTGTTATGTCCTCGCCGTTGAAGTAGATGCTTCCGCTCGTCGGCTCGACGAGTCTCAGCACTACCCTGCCCGCTGTCGTTTTGCCGGAGCCGCTCTCACCGACTATGCCGAATATTGAGCCTCGGGGGACGGTGAAGCTGATTCCGTCTACCGCCTTGACCATGGGCACGTCCTTTGCCTTTAGGCTCGCAAGTATGCTCTGCCTCACTGGGAAGTGCTTCTTGAGGTTCTCGACGCGTATGAAATCCTCTTCGGTCATGTTCTTCACCTGTACTCCGGGTGCTTGTTGACCATGTGGCAGGCCACCCCGTGTCCTTGGTGTGCCTCTTGCAGGTGTGGCTGTGTCGTCTTGCAGACGTCTTTGGCGTGTGGGCACCTCGGGTGGAACCTGCACCCCGTCGGGGGGTTGAGCAGGTTTGGCGGGTTTCCCTTTATGGACTCTAGGCGCTTCTTCTCCCCTGTTATCTTTGGGAAGGCTCCGATGAGGCCGATGGAGTAGGGGTGCAGGGGGTGCCTGAATATCTCCAGCGTGGAGGCGTCCTCGACGATGTTACCTGCGTACATTATTATCGTCTTCTCGCAGGTCTCCGCGACCACGGACAGGTCGTGTGAGATGAGCACCATGGAGAGGCCGAGTTCCCTCTGCAGCTTCTTTATCTCCTTGAGCACCTGTGCTTGGACTATGACGTCGAGGGCGGTCGTGGGC
>DUKA01000073.1 GCA_013329615.1 Candidatus Bathyarchaeota archaeon | reverse complement strand
CCCGGCGGAGACGACCGACTTCTGCCCCGCCCTCATGGAGGCAAGGACACTCGGCGAGGAGGCGATAGCACGCATGGGGGGAGACGCGAGCAAGGTAGGCGTCCTCCTCCTCGCCTTCGACGAGGCGGCACAGATACTAAAGCAGGTCAGTCAATGTGAGATACTATACAACCTTGTATGGTTCGGGGCAGACAGCACGGCGCAGTCAACCGACATACTCAGAGACTCACCACTCGAGGCAAACCACCTAAAGCTCTTCAGCCTGCTGCCCCAAAATCCCTCAAATTCGACGAAGTACACCGCCCTCAAGGCGAGATACGAAGAAGCGACGAACGAGGGCTTCACCGTCTACCGGGCGTACCTCTACGATGCAGCGTGGGTCCTCGCCAAGTCGATTCTTGAAACTGGGTCGGACAACGCCACCCGGGTGGCCGAAGCCCTTCCCAGCATCTGCGAGAGCCATTACGGCGCCACAGGGTGGTGCAGGCTCAACGAGTACGGTGACAGGGCACCACCCCCCTTCGGCATCTGGTACTACGCCCCGGGCGCTACCACACCGAGCGTATGCCTACAGGCGGGAATATACAACCTCGACACCCGCTCGACCACATGGAACGTGTTGAGTTAACCAAGTTGAGAACGCCTCACCCGATGCCTTCAAAAACGGCGAAGCACCAGCCTCCCCCATGGTCGACCTCTTTAAACCCTACAGGATAGGGGAGCTGGAGATCAGGAACCGTTTCATCAGGAGTGCCACAACCAGCGCATGGAGCGACGAGAACGGCGTCGTGCGCGACGAGATCATAAGATACTACGAGGAGCTCGCGGCAGGGGGCGTCGGCCTCATAATCAAGGGCCACCTCTACATCGACCCCCGCGGCAAGGCCCACAACGGCATGGTCGGCATACACGACGACCGCGTCGTCCCCAGGCTCAAGGAGCTGACAGATGTCGTCCACCGCAACGGCGGCGCCATACTCGCACAGATCAACTACGGCGGCTACCAAGCAAGCGCCGGGGAGCGCATGGGTCCCAGCGACTACGCGGGAAAGGGGTGGCAGGCGCGCGCCATGAAGCCCACCGAGATATGGGACGTCGTAGAGAAGTTCGGCCAAGCCTCGGAGCGCGCCGTGCAGGCGGGCTTCGACGGCGTCCAGCTACACGCCGCACACGGCTACCTCATCAGCCAGTTCCTCAGCAAACACGCCAACACCCGCACCGACGAGTGGGGAGGCGACCTCAAGAACCGCATGAGGTTACTCAAGGAGGTCTACCTCGACATACGCGGGCGCCTAGGGCCCGACGCCGTCATAGGCATGAAGATCAACGGCGACGACTTCAGCATGGACGGCTTCACCGTGGACGAGTCGGCGCAGGTCTGTCACGCCATGGCGTCTGTCGGCATCGACATGATTGAGGTCAGCGGCGGAGGCATCGGCGCCGAGGACGAGTACCGGGGCAGGGGTAGACACACAGACCCCGCCCTTAGTGAGCCCACCTTCGGCGGCCACTGCGAGAAGATACGCGCCACGACCAAGCCAAAGGCGCTCGCCCTAGTAAACGGCTTCCGGACCAAGGCGGCGATGCAGGCTGTTGTCGACAGGGGTATAGCCGACCTCATCAGCATGAGCCGTCCCCTCATCAGGGAGCCCGACCTCGTCAACAGGCTCAAGGAGGGGCAGGAGGAGGCGTCCTGTATCCGCTGCGACGCCTGCCACGGGGAAAACGCCTTCAGCAAATCCATGCTACGCTGCCGCCTCGACAACCCCTAGCACCTGACGGGGAACTGTTATTATAGCGGGGCACGCGCCCCCATAGGCAACGACCCTGACCCCTAAATGTCCGCCATCTTATCCTCGATGAAACAGGCGTTCAGCAACCGCAACCTCATGGTCATCACACTCACGCAGAGCCTCTTCATGCTGACCGCGAGCCTCTGGTGGCCCTACTGGAGCCTCTACATACAGCACCTCGGCGCCTCGGTCACCCTGCTCGGCGTCATCTTCATGTCCGAGATGCTCTTCCAGCTACTCTTCCAGCTCCCCGGCGGATACCTCACGGACCGCCTGGGGCGCAAGAAGGTGATCGTCCTCGGCTCCATCTGCAGGGGCGTGAGTCCGGTGATCTATCTGCTCACGGGGAGCTGGGAGTGGGTCGTCGTCGGCATGTTCTTCACTCAGGCGTCGAACATGATGATACCCGCCATAGACGCCCTGATCGCGGAGAGCGTGACGAAGGAGAACCGCGGCCTCGGCTACGGCGCCTTCAGGATGATGACTCTTCTCCCCCAGATATTCACCGCCTTCATCGGCGGAGTCATCATGGACTGGATAGGGATAATCCCCGGCGTCCGACTCACGATCGGCCTCACGCTAGCGGCCGCGTGGATCAACGTATTCATCAGGTGGAGGTACCTGAACGACACATACGACCCCCTCAAGGTTGTGGGCACGCAGCGCCACAGCCCAATCGACGCCCTCAAGAACGCGGGTAAGGTGCCTAGAAGCATCTGGTACCTCATAGTAGTCGCCGCCTTCAGCGCATTCGCCTTCCGCCTCGTCAACAACTTCATGGCCATCTACGCGACACAGGAGCTCCACCTGACAAACACCCAGTGGGGCATGGTCACAATGACAGTCATGGTCGTCTCGACCCTCCTCACGATACCCGGCAGCATAATCAGCGACCGCTTCGGGCGAAAGCCGGGCATAATGGCGAGCCTCGGGCTGCTCCCCGCCCAGTTCTTCGGCTTCACAATCGCCGGAGGCTTCACCGGCCTCCTCGGGGCGCGGTTCCTCGGCGGAGTCAGCGAGGGCTTCGGCGGCGCCGTCACCGGCATAGAGGGCGGCTCAGCGTGGCTCGCACTCGTCGCAGACATGGTCCCCGCCAACCAGCGCGGCATGGTCATGGGGCTGATAGGCACCATGGCGGGGCTCCTCAGCCTCCCCGGCAGCACACTCGGCGGCTACATGTACGACAACATGACACCCGAAACCCCCTTCTACGCCGCAGCATGCTCCGGCCTAGCCGCCTTCCTAGTCTTCACACTCTTCGTCAAGGAACCGAAGACAAAGGCCGACTAAGCAACGATGCATCGATGTCAGTACCAGTCTTGAGGACCATTTAAGCACGGTCCCGTCGAGGGGGACACGGTCTCGCTATGAGAGCCACCCTCATCTTGATTGTTCTCCTCTTATCCACGCCCCTCGTCGGGGCTGCCACAGNNGACGCGAGCTACAACGGCGTCAAGGATGCCTTCATCGCAAAGCTCTCCCCCGACCTGAAGACCCTCCTCGCCCTCACCTACCTCGGAGGCAGCAGGGAGGAGATGTGCTGCGACATCAAACTCACCCCCTCGGGCGACGTCGTCGTCTCCGGCTCGACGGCCTCGGCCGACTTCCCCATCGTCGACGGCGCCCAACCAGACTTCGGAGGGGGACAGTACGACGTCTTCGTCGCCGTTCTGAGCGGCGACCTAACCACTCTGAAGGGGTCGAGCTTCCTCGGCGGATCGGGCAAGGAGCTGGGCTTCAGGGGCCACTTCGCCGTTAACGCCGAGGGAGACATCTACGTCGCTTGTTACACGGAGTCCTTCAACTACCCAGTGACCCCCGGGGCGTACGATACCAGCTACGGCGGTCAGGGTGACGGCGGCGTGTCTGTCTTCTCCCCCGACGCCGGGACACTGCGTGCCTCGACGTACATCGGTGGGAGCGGCAACGACTGGCCCTACCCGCTGGCCCTCGGCGTCGGCCGCGTCTACGTGGGCGGCCACGTCAACTATCAGGGCTACCCCACCACACAGGGCGCCTACGACGCATCTTATAACGGCGGAGACGGCGATGTCTTCCTCGCCGCCCTCGACCCAGACCTCAAGACCCTCCTCGCCTCAACATATCTCGGCGCATCCGACTTCGACAACATAAACAGCATATACGTCGAGCCATCTGGCGACGTTGTTGTGGCAGGCCACACCGGGTCAAACGGCTTCCCAACAACCGAGGGAGCATACAGCAGAACCTACAGGGGCGGCACAAGGGACAGCTTCGTCACCCGCCTCGACGCCGACCTCAAAAACCTCAAGGCGTCCACCTTCATCGGCGGCGGGGACACCGAGTTTCAGGCATACGCCGCCCCGGGGGAGGGCGGCGACGTGATAGTGAACGGCGCCACGAAGTCGGGCGACTATCCCTACACCTCCGGTGTGGCACTCGGGGGCGACGACACTGTTATAATGGTCCTCGATGCGGCGCTGTCTGGTCTGAGGCTCAGCGTTCCCCTCGGCGGCTCCGGCGACGACACATTCGGCTCCATAATCTTCGTGAACGGCGCCATCTACGCGGTGACTTCAACCAAGTCCAGCGACGTTCAGTGCACCGGCTACGACCCCTCATTCAACGGCGGACAGGATGTACTGGTCGCGCGCCTAGAGTACCCCACGGGGACTCCCCTCAACCCTCAGGCGCCACCAGCTTCAAGTGGAGGCATACCCGCCTACCCGCTGGCCGCCGTCGCGCTGGGGATAATCGTCTGCCTGATGCCACGCATCCGCCGACGCTAACCTATTCCAACCCCACGAGGTGGCTCGTGTCGTTCAGCCTCTCGATCAGCCTCTGCCCCAGGGGCGAGACCGAGAGCGTCGAGATGCAGGCGTTGTCGAGCCTGAAGTTTACGTCGTCTATAATGCCCGTGGGGAGACGCATCCACCAGAATAGGACTTGATGGAGGCTCCCACCGTGGCCGACGACTACGAGGTTCTCCCCCGGATCCCTGTACAACCTGTCCATCGTGGCGGTGACGCGTCTGTTTAGCTGAAGCCAGTTCTCCGCGCCGGGGTACGCCACCCACTCGATCAAGGGCCTCGTCGGCGGCGTGTAGATGCTCTTCGCCTCCTCCTTCGTCTTCCCCGTGGCCTCACCGTTGTATATCTCCCTGAGGCCCGGCTCCGGCGTAGGCTCCACACCCAAAGCCCTCCCGATGACCCCCGCGGTCTGCATCGCCCTCATGAGATCGCTCGACACCAACCTGCACGGCTCGCCGCCAAGCTCCATCTTGAGCCGACGCGCCGCGGCCTCCGCCTGCCTCAGCCCCAGCCCCGTCAGCGAGGTATCCGTCCAGCCACCTGTCATCTCTCCGACGTTGCTCTCAGACTCACCGTGGCGCACGAGTATGATCGGCATACCCCGATAGTCCCTGGCAACACTTTTCAACCTTCGGGGGAAGCAGAACCCATGAAGAGATACTTCGAGGCAAACAAGAGGCGCTGGAACGAGCTGGTGGGGAT
>DUKA01000017.1 GCA_013329615.1 Candidatus Bathyarchaeota archaeon | reverse complement strand
CCGTCGCGTTTCCGGGTGTTTGGGGCTGTTTTTTGGGTCTGTTGGGCGGCGGAGGTTGGCTGTGGTTTTTGGTTACTGGGCTACGTCGGCGACGGCGTGTGGGACGGCGCGTTGTAGGTCGGTGGTGTTCATCTCGATGCCGTGTAGGTGGTGGCCGGAGCCGAAGTTGACGCGTGGGAGTTTTAGGACGCGTGTGTCGATGATGAGAGAGATGTTTAGTGTGATGGGGCAGACGGCGCCGGGGTCGACGCCGGCGGAGGCGCGCACCTCGTCTGGGCTCGCTACACGTAGCTTCTTGCCCGTTGCCTTCTTCGCCTTGAGGAAGTCGACGCGGTCGTTTCCCAGCAGGAAGAAGGCGTGGCGGCCGCCCTCGGAGTCGCTCATTATAACCGTCTTGCACACCTCCTCGGCGGGGAAGTCGCCTTTGCTGAATCTGAGGACGTCGGCGACAGTCATGGCGAGGTCTGTGAGGTCTATGAGGCGGTAGGGGATGCCCCTCTCGACTAGGAACCTCTCGGCTTCAAGCATCGATGCAGGTTAGGCATCGACGCGATAAATAGGTTCGCCGGCACGCGCCGGTGTTTTACAGGACAAATGGGGACTAGACAAGTACCTTCAAGGCGTATAGGGCTGTGAGGTGTAGCGGGTAATAGGCGTAGAAGAAGTACTTCCTGAGTCGCGGGTGCTTCACCTGCGCCTCGGGGCTGCCGATTCCTAGCTTTCCCCTGTCGTGCATGAGCATGAGTGGGAGGGCGAGTATAGCGAATGGCTGGTACGTCGCGCCGTACAGTACCAGTACGAGGTTAATAAGTACGAAAATGACCGAGCCCATCCTCCAGTCCTTCCCGATGAGATAGAGGAGGAGCACCGTGGCGGTGCCGTAGACGCCGAAGTCAACTGGCACAACGACCGAGGCAATCAGCGGCACGATGAAAGCTAGACTGCTCCTCTCGATGAAGTAAACCATGATCATCCCGAGGATGAGCGTCGCGAAGATGTTCAGCTTCTCCCAAGGCTGCACACCGTTGACGAGGGCGTAGGGTACCTGAGACATCAGTGCGAAGAAGAAGAGCCTGTTGAAGTACGCCCTCAGGTCACGCGTGCTCCTCATCCCAAGCACCAGCAGATACGCGAAGAGGGGGAACGCGAGTCTCCCGATGATCCTCAGAACCGTGACATCGGGGAAGAAGAGCAGCCCCACGTGGTCAACCGTCATCGTGACCACCGCTACACACTTCAGAATCTCCCTACCCCAATCATATTGCCTCGTGTCAGGTATGCCCAAAACGTCCCCCACGGTACGTAATAGCTTACAGGACCCCCGAGTTAAGCACTTTTCCTGAACGCCCGGGCAGAGACGCTACCACGCCTCGATCCTCAGCTCGGGTATCCTCTCGTAGTGCCTCACGTTTCGGGTTGCGAGTGACTGACCATGTCTCAAAACTATACTAGCTACGAGTGTATCACCGACCCCAATCGGGTGGCCTTCGGCGAAGTCCCGAGGCGATCCTGCCAGTGTAGAATGAGGCTTCGAGGTCGAAGTCTAGGATACTGAGGTCTCTTAGGAGTGTCGCGATCTCACGGAGATTCGCCTCGCATTGCTTTGATCGCTACCCCCCGAGAAAAAGCGCGAGAGTGTTTACGGGGGTCGTGTAGGCGGTTTCGCCCCTAGATTCGAGGCCCTCGACGTATTTCTTGGTTTGCGGGTCCTCACGCAGCAGAGAGACGAGCACATCTGTGTCGAGGCAGACCACGTCGATCACCGCGTCTTCGGCTGCCTCATCGCGGCCTCGATCTCGGCGAATATCCTGTCGAACTCAGCCGTGCCCACCCACTTCCCGCTGTGGGATACGAGTGATCCCTTCTTCTTGGGCACGAGGAGCCGCTTTATGACCTCCGTGAAGCTCTCGCCGGGCTGCTTGTGGCTGGCGAGGATGTCGTACGCCTCTTCGGAGATGGTTATGGTCTTGTGTGCCACATGTATCCCCGAGTAATCCGTGTATTTTATGTGTATTTTATCCTAGTGTAGATGCGGAAAAAGACGAGCGAGGTTTGTCTTAGAGATTCTTCCTCAGCTCGGCGACTGCCCTGTCGACCTGCTCGACGCTCGTGCCGATGTAGTTGTGGGGGTTGAGCCACTCATCCATCTCGGCTGGGGTGATGAGGCGGGTTGCCTCCTCGTCCTCCTCCATGACCTGCCTGAGGGGGCGCTTCTCCTTCCACGCCTTGAGGGCGAGGCGGCGCATCAACTCGTGCCCCTCCTGCCTGCCCACGCCCTTCGACACAAGCTCAATCATCACCCGCTCCGTGAGGATGAGTCCCAGCGTCATGTTCAGGTTCCTCTCGATGTTATCCGCGTCGAAGGTGAGCCCCTTCACTATCCCCGTCGTCTGGCGGAGGATGTAGTCCGTGAGAATGAAGCCCTCCGGGATGTTGACCCTCTCCATCCCGCTATTGCTTATGTCCCTCTCATGCTCGAGGGCGATGGATTCGAGGCTCGCGTTCACGCTCCCCCTGACGATCCTCGCCAGCCCGCAGATGCGCTCCGTGTTGCTCGTGTTCATCTTCTGGGGCATCGTGCTGCTCGGGCTGCGCATAGGCTCGCTTATCTCCGCGATCTCCGTCCTCTGGAGGTTGCGCAGCTCGCGCCCGATCTTGTCGAGTGTGCCGGCGATGAGGGCGAGGAGACACTGCATCTCCGCGTGGCGGTCCCTCTGGACGATCTGGTTCGTGACGAGCGCCGGCTCCAACTTGAGCCTCTTCATGGTGAGGCGCTGTATCTCGAAGCCCTTGTCCCCGAAGCTCGCCATTGTGCCGACGGCGCCGCTCATCTTCCCCACCTCGATACGTCTCCGCGTCTCCGCGAGTCTATCCAGATGGCGGCTGACCTCGGATGCCCATAAGGCAAACTTGAGCCCGTAGGTCATCGGGAGCGCATGCTGCCCGTGGGTGCGCCCTATGCAGACGGTCTCCCTGTGCTCCACAGCCTTATCCAATAGCACCCTGAGCAACGCCTTCAGGTCTCCCTCGACGATGTCCATCGCCTTCCTGAGCTGCAGGGCGAGCGCCGTGTCCTCCGTGTCGTAGCTCGTAGCCCCTAGGTGAATGTAGCCCCCCGCATCCCCCTCGCAGACCTCTTGAAGCGCGTATACCATCGCCAGCAGGTCGTGTCGGGTCTTCTCCTCTATCTCCTTGACCCGCTCCACCTTCACTACGCCGACCTTCGCCTTCTTCTCTATCTCCTTCGCCGCCGCCTTCGGTATCGTGCCCAGCTCGGCGTGCGCCCACGCCAACGCGACCTCCACGTCGAGCCAGCTCTGCAGCTTCGCCTCCTCCGTGAAGACAGCGTACATCTCGGGATACCTATACCGGAACTCAATAGGGTGG
This sequence comes from Candidatus Bathyarchaeota archaeon, assembly GCA_013329615.1. Lineage (GTDB taxonomy): Archaea > Thermoproteota > Bathyarchaeia > TCS64 > TCS64 > UBA8941 > UBA8941 sp8941u. The sequence continues at coordinate 6,421 of DUKA01000017.1, read as the reverse complement.
ACGGGCAACGCGATCAGCTAGAAGTCCCTCCATCGGCGGATAAGCGTTAAGCCCAGAGTAACCACTCATTTTTAAGCTACACACGCCATGTTATAGCCAGAACCATTTGATACATCTCCAACCAAACAAGACCAAACAGTATTGGGCGCAGATCCAAGCAGAGTTAAAGACCGGCAACCTCGAACTCGAGACCTGGTCTATGGAGCCGAGAACCGGCCACTTCTACGCGCGCGCCGTCTCTGACCGCATCTTCATAGAGGGCAAGGGCATCAAGGGCATCCGAACCATAAGGTACGAAGAGTTCGAGAAGGCCGCCGCCCACTACAACGACTACATCGACGAGGTCCCCGGCACAAAGCAGAAGCTCAGGGACGAGGTCGGATACAACACCACATATATACTCACACTCCTCCACAGGGCACTGGAGCTTGAGAGCCAGCCAAAAACCGAACCAGAGCCCGAACCCCCGAAGAAAGTCGAACCCATACGCATCAGACACTACCGCACAAGGCGGTAAACCGCGGGGACCTGCCCCCATCGAGGGTGGCGGAGCTGTTCTATCTACAATTATTCGATGAACAATGAGCGCCAGCCTCCGATAAGTGTTAAATCACCATTCGGGCTGACGCTTGATACAGGCTACTTATTACAGGTGTACATGATGAAGAAGATGCAGAGGCTGGATGTCATCGAGTGCAGTGGCTCCCCCTACGACGTTGGGCGCCAGTACGGCGAGGCGGCGAAGGCCAACATCGCCAAGAGCATCGACACCCTCGTGGCGAGGATGCAGGCGAGCGCCGGCGCAAACAAGTCCGACCTACTCGCCAACACGAGGAAGTACCTCCCCGCCATAGAAAAGTACGACCCCGCCCTCGTACAGCAGCTCAAGGGGCAGGCCGAGGGAGCCGGCGTCACATTCGAAGAGGTTCTCGCCCTCAGGTGCTGGTTCGAACTACGCTTCTACTACAAACACCTCCAGACCCTCTGCACCTCATTCGCCGTCACGGGCAAGGCGACGAAGGACGGAAGGGCCATCATAGGCCAGAACTTCGACGTCCTCCCCGGCATAACCCTCGACATGGTCAAGATCAAGCGCGACGACGGTGGCAGGGAGCTGAGCCTCGTCTTCTGGGGCGGGGGCGAACTCACCATCACGGGCGCCGGCCTCGGCATAGTCCTAAACGTCGTACTCAGCCCCACAGAGCAGCAGGCGCTCAACGTGCCGTGCTGCTGCGTCATGCCCAAGGTCATGAGGCAGAAACGCATGGGAGACGCCCTGAGCGAACTCTGCACACACGGCAGGAGCATGCTCCACTACATAATGGGGAGCGCCGAGGGAGACATATTCAGCATAGAGACCCACCCCACCGGCTTCAACGTCGAGCAGCCCACCCGAGACGTACTCGTGCACGGCAACCACTACCACGACCCCCGCTTCAAGGAGGGGGACAACGCCATCCCCGAGGTCAGGGGCAGCACATACGTGCGCGTCCAGAGGTTCAACAGGCTCATCGACAGGCACTACGGCGAGTTGACACCCGAGATGATGATGGGCTTCATGGCCGACCACGGCAACTACCCACACGCCATCTGCGGCCACCCCAACGAGGAGATGCCTCCACACGCCCGCTCGATGACCGTCTCCTCAGTCATCATGGTGCCCGAAGACAGGGTCATGTACGCCACCTGCGGCCCGCCCTGCGAATACGAGTACAGCGAGTACAGGCTCTAAGAAGGGCACGCGGATGTCCAAGTACGGCAAGTACATCATAGATACGCCGCGCGTCCAGAGGCTCGCACACGGCGTCCTCCCCGAGGGGCAGCGTACAAAGGGCAGGACCCTGAGCCACACATACATCGAGGACGACCTCATCAAAGGCACACCCCTACACGTCTTCATCTCGGGCATACACACCGTCCCCGACCCCAACCCGTGGCTCAAACCCCACACCCACCCACACGACGAAATAATACTCTTCATGGGCACGGACCCGCACGACATAACCCGCCTCGGAGCCGAGGTCGAGATAATCCTCGGAGAGGAGGACGAGAGCCACATCATAAACCGAACCGCCGGCGTCTACATACCCCGGGGCCTCCGCCACAACTTCGTCTACAAGAGCGTCGACGCCCCACACTTCCTCGTGGGCATATCCACGAGCGGCGAATACAAGTAGATGCGTCGGCAACCCCCCACCGATGTCACGACGCGTGACCCACTGGCTCGGCCATGCATACTTGTCCAAAGTCTTAACAACGCCCCATCCAAGTTATCACCCAAGATGATGGACCTCAAGATAACCCTGGAGAACCGCCCCGGCACGCTCGCCGACCTCAGCGAGGCGCTCGGCAGGGCGGGCGTAAACATCGAGGGCATCTGCGGCTTCGCAAGGGAGGTGAAGGGGAGCGAGGACCGAGAATTCGTCACACACGTAGCCCACATCCTCGTCTACGACGCCTCCAAGGCCGAGAAGGCTCTCAAGAACGCCGGCATAAAGATCGAGGACAGCCGCGAGGCACTCGTCATCGATATAATGGACCGCCCCGGGGCGCTCGCCGCCATGACCCGCCGAATGGCAGACGCAGGCATAAACATAGACTTCTTCTACAACGCCACACGGACACGCATAGTCCTCGGCGTCTCTGACCCCGAGAGGGCGCTCACCCTTGTCGGGCCAAAGTTCGCCCCGGCTTAGCCCCGCGTATCTACACTTTTATACCACCACCCCAAGCCTAGTCTCAGCAAACGCTGGGATACTTCGTTGAGTGTCGGTCTTAACATCGTCATTTGCATAAAACAGGTCCCCGAAACCACCGAGGTGGAGTTCGACAAGGAGACGGGGCGCCTCAAGAGAGAGGGCGTCGCCGCCGTCATCAACCCCTTCGACGAATACGCCATAGAGACCGGGCTACGCCTCAGGGAGAAGCACGGCGGCCGCGTCAAGGTCATAAGCATGGGTCCGCCAGCCGCCGAGCAGGCGCTGCGCGACGCCATAGCCATGGGCTGCGACGAAGGCATCCTAGTCAGCGACCGCGTCTTCGGAGGCGCCGACACGTGGGCGACAAGCCTCACACTCGCCAAGAGCATACAGCTCAGCGGAGCCCACGACATAATCATCTGCGGCCTCAAGACGACGGACGGCGACACTGGGCAGACCGGCCCCGAGATGGCCGAGCACCTCGGCGAGCCCTGCATAAGCTACGTCAGCCAGATAATCGACGTCAAGGACCGCAAGATAACCCTCAAGCGTAGCCTCGACGACGGCGTCGAGACCCTCGAAGCACCCCTGCCACTCATCATCACAGTGAGCAAGGACGTGGGGCAGCCGCGCCTAGCAACGCTACGCGGCAGGCTCGCCGCAAAGAAGGCAGTCATCAATACCATAACAAACAAGGAGATGGGCATGAACCCCAAGGAGCTCGGCCTCGACGGCAGCTACACCCGCGTGACCAAGATATTCACGCCTGAGCCACACGCCGGGGGAGAGGTCATCGAGGGCACACCCGACCAGCTCGCGGATGCCATATATGCGAAGCTCAAGGAGACCAAGATAATATGAGCAAGCCGGTGAACGTCGGCGACGCCTGCACGGGGTGCGGCGTATGCGTATCCGCCTGCCCATTCGGCGCGATCACCATCGTCGGAGACAAGGCGCAGATAGGCGACGCGTGCCGCGTCTGCGGAGCCTGCGAGCCCGTCTGCCCAGTCAAGGCAATCACCATGAAGAAAGTCGAAGGTCCGCAGAGCTTCTCCGACTGGCGCGGCGTCCTCGTCTACGCCGAACAACGCGAGGGCAAAGTACACCCAGTAGCCTACGAGCTTCTGGGCAGGGGCAGGGAGCTCGCTGAGACCCTCGGTGAGCCCGTCTACGCCATCGTCATCGGCAGCGGACTCGCCAAGGCCGCCGAGGAACTCGTCAAACGCGGCGCAGACAAGGTTCTCACATACGACCACTCGTCACTCGCCACGTACCGCGACGACCCATACTCCCAGATACTCACCGAGGCCGTCAAGGAACTCAAGCCCAGCATATTCCTCATCGGCGCAACAAGCATAGGAAGGGCGCTCGGCCCACGCGTCGCGGCGAAGCTCCGCACCGGCCTAACCGCTGACTGCACGAGCCTCGACATCGACCCAGAGATAAAGGTCCTACTACAGACGCGCCCCGCATACGGCGGCAACATCATGGCGACCATATACACGCAGAACAGCCGCCCACAGATGGCGACGGTACGCTACAAGGTAATGACAGAGGCCAAGATCGACCCCGCCCACAAGGGCGAGATCGTGAAGAAGAGCGTCGACCCCTCTAAACTGCAGGACCGCGTCAAGATCCTTGCATTCGAGGCCGCTAAGGAGCAGGTGAGCATAGTAGACGCCGACATAGTCGTCTCCGGCGGCAAGGGGTTGGGGGAGCCGAAGGGGTTCGACCTCATACAGCGGCTGGCCACGGCGCTCGGTGGCGCGGTCGGCGCGAGCCGCCCAACAGTCGACGAGGGCTGGATCGAGTACAGGCACCAGGTCGGCCTGAGCGGCCGCACGGTGCGCCCCAAGCTCTACCTAGCCTGCGGCATCAGCGGAGCCGTCCAGCACCAGGCTGGGATGAAGACGAGCGACGTCATCATCGCTATAAACAAGGACAGGGAGGCCCCTATCTGCAGGATAAGCACGCTCGCCGCGGTCGGTGACCTTTATGAGGTGGTGCCACGCCTCATAGAGAAGATCAAGGAGCAGAAGGGCAGTGGCGTACCCTAAGATCGACGACGACATCAGGACGAAGCTCGAAGCCATCGTTGGCGCGAAGAACGTCTCATTCTCAAAGGACGACATCGAGAAGGCCTCGGTCGATGAGAGTCCACTTGAACCCCACCCGCCCGCGGTGGTCGTCAAGCCCGGAACAGCCGCCGAAGTCTCGGCGATAATGAGGCTCGCAAACGAGAAGCTCGTCTCCGTTGTCGCGCAGGGAAGCAGGACCGGCCTCGCCGGCGCAAGCCACCCCATACGTGGAGGCATCGCCCTCAGCCTCGAGCGCATGAACAAGATACTGGAGATCGACGAGGAGAACCTCATGGCTGTTGTCGAGCCCGCTGCACTCGTAGACGATGTCCACAAGGCGGTGGAGAAGGTGGGTCTCTATTATCCACCCGATCCGGGGCAGGAGTCGGGCAGCATAGGCGGAAACATAAACACGAATGCCGGAGGGATGCGTGCCCTCAAGTATGGCACCACACGCGACTACGTTCAAGCCCTCGAAGTCGTGCTCCCTAGCGGTGAGGTCATCGACGTTGGCGGTAAAGTCGTCAAGGATACGACTGGTTACAGCCTCTTGGATTTGCTCATCGGCTCCGAGGGCACACTAGGCATCGTGACGAAGGCGACACTCCGCCTAGTACCGAAGCCGAAGCACACTGCCCTTATCTATGCCCCATTCGAGTCAACGCACGACGCCGCAAAGGCGGTCAGCGAGATCATCCGCCGTAAGGTGCAGCCCTTCGCTCTCGAACTCATGAGCAGGCACGCCGTCGAGACCGTCGAGCGTTACCTCGAACGCAAGCTCCCCGACGACACCCATCCAGCATACCTCATCGTGGGCGTGGAGTCCAACAGCGAATCAGAGCTGAGCACCCAGCTTGAAACGGCGGGGGAAGTCTGCATTGAGAACGGTGCAGTGGACGCCTTCATCGCGGATACCGCGGAGAAGCAGCGTCAGATGTGGGAGTCACGTAAGGCAGTTTACGATGCTTACAACACGTTCTACGAGCTGGACGAGGCCGACATCTGCGTGCCCCGGGGTAGAGTGCCCGACTTCATCGACAAGCTCGCGGGAGTCGAGGCGAAGCACCACGTCCAGATCGTACCCGTGGGTCACGCGGGGGATGGCAACGTGCACTGTAACATCATACGTCTCGGTGGCACCGACAAGGAGTGGCACGAGGCGCTCGAAGCCTCCATCAGTGACCTCATCGACCTCAGCCTAGCTATGGGTGGCACCGTCAGCGGTGAGCACGGCCTCGGCTACACGAAGCGTCTCTACCTCGTCAGAAAGGTGGGCGCCATGCAGGTCGAACTCATGAAGGGAATAAAGAAGGTCTTTGATCCTAAGGGGATACTCAACCCCGACAAGATATGGGGCTGAGACGAGCCTACGCCAGCGGCGGGGGCGTCTCCGCACTCCTGCCCGCGAACCAGTCGATTATGTGAGGCCTTGTTAGGTAGTAGATTATTACGCCGTCTATGGCGATGGATAGCGCCCCCGTGGGCAGGGTGGTTATGCCCTCTACGAGGCCGATGGCGGCGAGGATGAGGCCAGCCCACCGAGCCCACCCTTTTTGTGTCAGGTAGCCCCACGCGACGACGAACTCGACGACGCCGAGGAGGACCATTAATAACCCGATTATCTCGCCGATGGCACCGTAGAAG
>DUKA01000080.1 GCA_013329615.1 Candidatus Bathyarchaeota archaeon | reverse complement strand
CGCCAAGCCCCGCGAGTCGCTCAAGCCCAACCCACCCCGCCTCCCCCGCGACGAGCCCCAGCTCCCTCGCAGAGGCCTTGAACACCGAAAGGCGGCGGAGCAAGCCCGCATCCCGCCAAGGGCGCAGGCTGATCACGCCACCCGGCTCAAGCCTCCTTACGAAGCCCTGTGGGTCAAGCGCGAGGACGCGGGCCTCAAGCGCATCAAGTGTCTCCCCGGGTATCTCGCCGACAATCGGAGCCACAATCACAGTATCGGGTAGTCCCTCAACGTCCCGTGGCTCGATGGGTGAGCATAGGCTCTCATAGCCGAGTCCCCTCTCAGGCCTAGTGTAGTCGAGTATGAATCGCGTCGTCGTAGCCGCCTGATCGACAGAGGCGCGGACGTCGAGTCCCTTCGCCGCCAGCGCGGAGGCGTACTCCTCGGGGAAGTCACCGCCTACCTTTGTAGCTGCAATCAACGATATGCCGAGCAGATCGGTGACGATGGAGACATACGTGGGCGGCCCCCCGAGCTGGTGCCTCACGCCGCCGGATGTTAGTATCCTGTCTATGGCGACGTGGCCCACGATCCCGATAGGCTCCACGAAGAGCCTGACGTTCCACAGAATAAAAGCACATGCGCACACTCGTCGGCACATTTTTCTGGAAACCGATAAAAACCGCCATCCCCCGGGTATCGACTAGGAGAACAGAATTGGTCAGAGAGATGACTGAGCAGAATTTGATAAGCGCCTTCTGTGGGGAGAGTCAGGCACACGTGAGGTACCTCATCTTCGCCAAGAGGGCGAAGGAAGCCGGCCTGCCGAACATCGTGCGTCTGTTCACCGCCGTAGCCCACGCGGAGAGGATACACGCCGCCAACCACTACCGGAACATCATGACGAAGGGGCCGCAAACCACGATCGGCGGCACCCTATTCGGCAGCAGGTCCACGGTCGAGGACCTCCAGCACGGCATCGACGGCGAGCACCACGAGGTAGACGAGATGTACCCCGCCTACATGGCCGTGGCGAGGGATCAGAAGGAGTACGGCGCAGAGGTCACCTTCCGCTACGCGTGGGAGGCGGAGAAGACACACGCCGGCCTGTTCGCACGCGCCAAGGAGTCGGCCGAGCAGAAGAAGGACGCAGCCTTAGGGGAGATAGGCGTCTGCGAGGTCTGCGGCTGGACCTACGAGGGTGTCGCCCCCGACCAGTGCCCAATCTGCAAGGCGAAGAAGGAGAAGTTCGCAGTCTTCGCCTAACCCAGATACGGGGAAACAACTCCCCACACGACGCGTTCGGCTGTTCGATCAGTCTTTTAGCTTCATAAACCAGCATTCCCTCAGTTGATTCATGATGCGTGTCGACCGCGTCGTACTAATCATGCTCCTGCTTGCTGGGGCGACGATTCCGTATGCACTCTCGGCCGACTACACGCCGCAGAGCCTCACTTTAACAGTATACGCCGACGGTATGGTCGAAGTGGTGTATAACGTCGATGTAGACCCGACACTAGTCAAGGTTTCAGTTCCGCTCTTCGGCTCCACCTTCCCTGACCTGCTTGTAGTCAACGAGGAGGGTCTACCCCTCATGACAGTGGAAGTTGGTTTTACGACGACCGTTGACTCCCTCGGCGCATCCGCACTCACAATAACCTACTCGACGCAGGAACTTACCTCGAAGCTGGGGACGCTGTGGACGCTTAACGTCACCTCTCCCGCGAATCTACATCTGCTACTCCCCACGGGATCAACTATCGTCAGCATGAGCCAGATGCCTCTCAGCGTCGGGACCATCAACGGTCAGCCGAGCATAACGCTGCCGCCCGGTGAGGACTCCGTATCCTACATCGTCTCCGCGGTGGGGACATCCGAGCGTGCCCAGACCGCGATACAGGCGGCCGAGGCGGCGATAGCGGCTGCGAAGACCAGCGGGTTGGATGTGACGACTGCGGAGGCGCTCCTCACGCAGGCAAAGACCGCCAACACCGCGGGGGAGTACCTGATGGCTGAACAACTCGCCACACAGGCGAAGACCTCTGCCATTAACGCGTCACCCAAACCATCGGCAGATTACACGTTCATTATAGTCGTTGCTGCACTGGTCGTGGTCGTCGCCGTGGCGGGTGTCTTCATCTACATGAGGCGTCGGGTGGAGGTGCCGAAGCCACAGCCGCCTGCCAAGAAGAGCGAGGAAGGCCCCGTCAACCTCGAAGCCATACTCCAGAAACACCGCGACCTGCGCGTAGACGACAAGGAGGTAATACGTTTCCTCGCGGAGCGCGGCGGGGAGGCGTTCGCCAACGAGATAAGGGACCGCTTCGATATTCCGCGGACCAGCGCTTGGAGGATGATACGCCGCCTCATGGCAGCGGGGATAGTCGAGGAGAGAAAGATCGGGGGTCAGAGCCTCATATGCGTGGTCAAAAAGTACAGGGGGGTCAAGCAGTGATGGAACAGGTGTTCCAAACTGTTCCTGCGGGTTCCTCAAGTGCGATCATGCGCCGCATATACACAGGTGTAAATCGAATGAATAGGAAGCTAATGGTAGTCCTCGCGGCAGCACTGCTGCTAGTGCCAACGGCACCGCTGGTCTTAGCCACCGCGGGACTAACGGTCCAGACCGGGCCAAAGTATTACAACGCTGGCGACGCGGTGACCATCAGGGGGACCGCCCCTGCTAATGCCACCGTGCATCTGAACGTCACACTCGCCTTGGTTGTCGTCTTCTCGGAGAACGTCACGGCAAACGCCACAGGCGTATACCAGAAAACCTACACGCTCCCAGCGACGGCGGCCACCGGCATCTACATGATCGAGGCAACGAGTGGAGCACTCACAGCTGAGACCGTCTTCATGGTGACGACGGTCTCCACGGATGAGGTGGCAAACTCCCTCATCGAAGTCGCGGTAAAGTCTCAGCTGCTCGCCGAAGAAACCATACAGGCGATACTCGACGACGGCTACACGGTTCCAGCCGCGGTCAATGCGAGCATGACGCACGGGGCAGACGCCATAGTGGAGGCCGAGGCGTTTTACACTCAGGGCCAGTACATGGCATCCGCGCAGGCGGCGCAGCGTGCCATGGTCCACTTCAAGAACGCCATGATCCTCGCCATACGCGCAGGCAAGATACCGGACGAGACCCTCGATGAGAACCAGACCCTGACCCTACATGTCAACAAGCTCAAGAGCGAAGCCGAGCGCATCTCAGATGTCCTGGTGCCTCTCAGCGACTCCGGCAAGAATGTCACCGAGATCGAAGTCCAAGTCGCTTCAGCCAACGCCAAACTCACCAATGCGACGGCGCTCATCGCGGATGGCGACTACGAAGCCGCCGCAGCGGCCATCAAGGAGGCGAGGGACGACCTCCATGACGCGATGCAGCTAATCAAAGACCAGCTGAAGGAAGTGCGAAAGAGCCTGATGGAGCAGTTCAAGGAACGCCTCAGGGCTCGCCTCAACTCGACAGAGACCGACCTGGAGTCCCTTGGCCAACACATAGGACTCGGAAACATGAACACGGCGAAGAACCACCTCGGGGCAGCGAACGGCCTCATAAACCGCGCCGAGGCCTGGCTTAAGAACGGCAAAGACGACGACGCCCTCAACGACCTCGGAGAGGCGTTGGACGAGTTCAACCAGGGACTCGGGGCGATCGACAACAACGGCTACGCGCTCGGCATGAAGAACACGAACGCGATACGCGCACAGATACAGGTCTTGGAGAAGATGGTAGAGAAGCTCAAGGCGCATGGGCTGGACGCGTCGGCCGTCGAGGCCAAGATACAGGAGCTTCAGACCCTACTCGAAGAGGGGATGGGGATGATGGAGAACGGCGACGCGAACGGGGCCAACAGCATCTTCGGAAAGTCCGGATACATGGGTAGGGGACGTGGCGGAACCATCGGCAACAAGGGTCACGGCAATGGAAAGAACGACTAGCCTCACCGCCGCATCCCATAAAATTAAGAGACCCACACAGACACTACTTCTTGAAGCCCCTTGGTTGAATGCTGGCTCCCCTACGGAAACACCGAAGTCTACGTCACCGTCGACATAAAGGACCTGCTCAGCATCGCGGAGCCGGTGCGAGTAGACCCACAACAACACCCACGCGAGATCGTCTCCAAGGCGCTCTCGGAGCCGCGTGGCTCGAAGAAGCTGGAAGAACTTGTTGGCCTTGACTGCACGGTCGCGATATCCGTGGAAGGGACAACTTTGCCGGCCAACGCTGTAGCCGTCCTCGCACCCATAGTCACGCAGCTGGTCAACCTCATAGTGCCACGGGACAAGATCACGGTCGTAGTCGCCAACGGCGTGAGGGAGAGGAGCGGCAAGGACCTCATCAAGGCTCTAAAGGCCGCGGATGAGCTGAAGGGCGTGAACCTCGTCGAGCACACGAGGTTGACTCCGAGCCTCTCAAACCTCGGCGAGACCCGCCAAAAGACGCCCATAGCCGTTAACAAGGCATACGCCGAGGCGAAGGTTAAGATCGCCGTCGGCGAGGTCGAGGCAGACAGCTACACGGGCTTCACCGGCGCACACACGGCGATAATCCCGGGGCTCACACCGCCCCAGACCGTCGAAGCGCACAGGAAACTCCTTCTCAAGGGCGACGTGAAGCCCGGCGTGGTCGAGGCGAATCAGGTGAAAGAGGACGCCCTCGAGGCGGTAAAGCTGGCCGGCTGCGACATGGCGATACAACTCGTCACGAACACACGCGGCAGGCTCCTCAGCGCCTTCGCCGGCGCCCTCGAGGAGACTTGGGGGCAGGCGATCTACGCCCTCGGAGCCAGTTACCAGATCAACGCCGAGGCGGGTGCAGACGTCGTCGTGGTCAGCGGGGGCGGCGCAAAGCACGACTATGACCTCTACTCGGCCTCTTGGGCGCTGCAGGGGGCGACGAGGCTCGTCAAGAAGGGGGGCGCCATAATACTGCTCGCCGAATGCCCCGAGGGGCTTGGTGTTGAGACCTTCACAAACCTCGCGCACGTCGAGCAGCAGTCCGAGCTGGAGAGGCGCTACGCCCTCGGCGCGGAGGCGCTCCAGGTCGTGAAGGCGGCCACGGCGAAGTGCCAAATCTTCCTAGTCTCAAGCCTCCCCAAGTATATGGTGGAGCCCTTAGGTGTCTCCGTCGCGAGGACGGCGAACGACGCATACGGTAGGGCCGTCGACGGCAGGAGGGGGCGCAGGACACTCGTCATACCGTATGGGTGCTCTACTATCCCTGTTGGCGCTAGGCCTGAAGCAGCACTATAAGCGAGAGCCCCATGAGGACGGCGTAGCCGATCAACCCGAGTTTTCTGCTAAGGCTCGTCGGCGATATGTCGTCGAGTGGCGCCATCGACTCCGTCCCCTCCCTCATCAGGAAGAAGGCGATGATCACCGCCATGATGACGTAGCCCGAGATCATCAACAGGAAGATTCCCGTGATCGAGATGATCTTGTGGGTCTCCCGCCCGAACAGCGCCCTTATCACGTGACCCCCGTCAAGCTGCCAGCTCGGGATGAGGTTCACGAAGGTCACGAGGAAGCCCACCCACGCCGCGAAGGCGAGTGGGTGGAGGACGAGCACGCTCCCCTCGGGTACGGGGTGCACGAAGTCCGAGATGATCTGCAGTACGATCGGCAAGGGTATCTGCTGGAACCTTATCTCGGGGTAGGTGATGGCCCACTTCGCCACCTCCGAGATTGGGACGGTGAACGATAGCCATATCCCGGCGATGCCGACCACGATCGAGGCGAGGAACCCGAAGAACGGCCCCGACATGCCTAGGTCGAAGAGGTCGTCCCTGTTCGTCGGCGGCTCGTCCTGGCTTATCACAGCCCCGAATGTGCCCCCCATCCCGGGTGGGGCGGGGATGAAGAAGGGCCACGACGCCCTGATACCCCTCCTCTCCGACGCCAGCTTGTGCCCCATCTCATGCACCCCAAACACGATAACGATGCCGAGAGTGAAGACGAGTGCGTTCAGAAAGACCGGCGTCCCCTCCATGAGCGACTGCGTGAGCACGGGGTTATCGCTCCGAAGGTAACCGTCCAGCAGGACAGTGCAGACGGTCACCGCGAAGAGTATTATGTTCCGCGTGCTCCCCCTCTTATTCTCCGGCGGCCTGGGGGAGAGCGTGACGTAGTACCTGCCCACAATCCACCTGAACTCGGCGAAGTACCCCATGGGCCTCAGCCTGTCCGCTAGGTCCCTGAAGGCGTACTTCAGGATCTGCTGTTTGTCCCCTTCCGTCTTCTGCGAGACGATGTAGTTTGGGGTCTCCTTGTCCATGAAGCGGTCCTCGACCACGAAGAGGGACTCGACGAGCCCATCGACGTCCGCGTTGACGAGGAAGCCCTGCGACAAGGTACAGTTGAACCTCGTTTGATTATCCCTAATAAGTGTTGCATGGGAATCCGACGTGTTTAAATCCGCGTGGCTCAGGAGAAAAAGGCGAATCGGGGATGGGCGAAGGGTACACTCTCAGGACGTTCAGGGCAGAGGACCTGAACAGGGTCATGGCGATAAACTTCGAGTGCCTCCCCGAGAACTACAGCAGCAGCTTCTACAGGGAGCTCTACAGTAGGTTCCCGGAGACATTCATAGTCGCGGAGGCGGACGGCGAGATACAGGGCTACATAATGTGCCGCGTGGAGAGGGGATTCAGCAAGCTCAAGAGCCTGAGCCCCGCGCGTCTCGTCCACGTAGTCTCGATAGCCACTCGCGAGCAGTACCGGCGCCGGGGCATAGCCAAGGTACTCATGTTCGAGGCAATGAAGAAGGCCGCCGCATTCTACGAGGCGACGGAGTGCTACCTAGAGGTCCGCGTCGGAAACGAGCCCGCCATAAAGCTCTACGAATACCTCGGCTTCGCGAAGACGAAGAGGAACTACGGCTACTACCTCGACGGCGAGGACGCGTGGGTCATGTCCCTCGCCATTCCCGGTAAGGGGAAGCTTCAATAGCCCCCGCAGCGCAGCCCTCCGTGGTGTCGTGAATGGACATAGTCTTCATCTACATGATACTCATCTACGCGGCGTCATTCGTCATGATCGCCTGGTTTGTAAGGTTCACGATAAAGCTGATCAAGCAACATAATGACATCTATCCGCTCCTCTACGCGATGGAGGAGGCTGAGAAGAAGAAGGAGCGCGGCGAGGGCTAGACGTACTGGAGCAGCGACTCCGGGTGCGCCCGTTTATACTTCTCATATCTTGAGCAGAGTTTCCAGAGGATGGCGAGCCCTATCAGCCAGAACACGATGGTCGTTTCTAGGTCCGTCCTGAATAGGGGTTGCATCATGAAGAATGGGCGTGCCCTGTAGAGGACCAGGTGGGTGACGTAGAAGAAGAGGGGCGTCCTCCCGAAGACGAGTATGGCGCCGATCACGCCCTTGCCGTACAAGCTCTTGTCCTCTATCAGGATGCCGAGGGCCAGCAGGAGGCACATGACCCCGAGGGTTATCGTCAGGAAGGCCAGATCGGGTG
>DUKA01000030.1 GCA_013329615.1 Candidatus Bathyarchaeota archaeon | reverse complement strand
GATGGGCGCGTTCGGTGAGATAAGCGCCTTGATGGTCGGGAGGATCCCGTCGGTCGCCGGCTTGAAGGAGGGTGACTCGCTTGAGATGATTCTCGACGAGTGCCTCGAGGGATACGATTTCCCGGTAGTCACCGGCGTCGATCTGGGTCACACCAATCCTATAGCCACTATACCCGTAGGGGTAGGTGCTAGACTAGATGCAGATAAGCGGGAGTTAGTGTACAACGAGTCCGGAGTACACAATTAATACATTCCCATCATTTTGAGACAATCCTGATTATATGGGTTGTTCTCATTAGATGAGAGAATAACCTTTTAGCTTGATACAATTATAGTTAAAAGGTGCCGTCGCCGCGGGCAATGGGCTTCCAAGGAACGGTAAGGCCGCTCTCTCTAATTGCCCAAGAGGGGAGGCCGCCCCAACGGTAACGCGGAACGACGTTCGACGCGGCGCGGCTCCTTACTTCTAAAGCCCCGATGACATACGGATAAAACCACCCACCGACGCGTCTAATACGATAACGCACAAATCACGGGGCATATAGTGATCGGTTTTTACAAGGATGAGTTAAAAAAAGGGGGTTCTTCAACGTGTCCCTGACGGTTCCTAATAACGACACCTAACGCGAAACAATGGCATCTCCACGGAGCCGAGAATTTCACGTAGAAGGCAAACCATGTACGCCCGATTGGTGACATACATTCTATATAGTACTGAGAGCATGCCCCGAGCCTCCACCCCACTCTGAAAGATAAATCTAAATCACCCATGAACCCAACGATACACGAAACAGATTGTTCGACAACAAGTCGATAAAATTCATGAAGGAGATGATGGAGGCATTCGGCCCCTCCGGCTTCGAGAGAGAAGTCAACAAACTATACAAGAAGCACATGACGCCGTACGCCGACGAGGTCATCACAGACAAGCTCGGCTCAGTCGGCTTCGTCGCTAAGGGCTCCGACGATAGACCCCGCGTGCTAATCACGGGGCATACCGACGAGGTCGGCTTCATAGTCTCCAGCCTAACAGAGGAAGGTTATCTCACCTTCAACCAGCTCGGCGGCTGGTTCGACCAAGTCCTACTCGGACAACGAGTCGTCATTCGTGGGAACAAGGGGGATGTCCACGGCATCATCGCAAGCAAGCCTCCGCACGTCCTCACCGAGGAAGAGAGGAAGAAGGTCGTCGAGAAGAAGGACATGTTCATCGACATCGGCGCCACGAGCCGACAGGAAGCCGAGGAGTGCGGGCTCAAGGTCGGCGACCCCGTCGTCCCCTATAGCACGTTCCAGCTCATCCAGAACGGCAAGGTCGCGATGGGCAAAGCGTTCGACGACCGCATAGGTGCCTTCGTCATCGCCGAGGCGATAAAGAGGATGAAGGGACAGAAGATTACCCACCCCAACACGGTCTACGGCGTCGCCACAGTGCAGGAGGAGGTCGGGCTCAGGGGAGCCACGACCATCGCACACGTCGTCGACCCAGACGTCGCCATAATCCTAGAGGTCGACATCGCTGGCGACGTCCCCGGAATAAAGCCGCAGGACGCACAGTCCAAGATGGGGAAAGGACCGAGCCTATTGACGTACGACGCGGGCATGATCCCCAACCAGCCCTTCAAGGAGTGGGTCATCGATGTCGCGAAGCAGTGCCAAATACCCCTCCAGCTGAGCCAGATGAAGGGCGGGAGGACCGACGGCGCCCCCATACACATGAGCAGGGCGGGATGCCCCACAGTCGTCATCAGCGTCCCCACGCGCCATATCCACAGCCACAGCGGACTCCTCAGCCTCAAGGACACGGAGAACACCGTCCGCCTCGTCATCGAGTTGATCAAGAGGCTTGACGCGAAGACCGTCGAGGACTTCACGGCTCTCTAAACGGAAAACTGATACCCACCATTCCCCACATACGCCCTCATGGGCGCGGTCAGTGTCAGGGACGTGACGGAGGCTAACATCGAGGACGTTTTCAGGGTCTGCAGCTGCGGGAGGCTTGAGGACCCCATTCAGAAGGAGGGGATTGAGATACGCCGCCACTGGCTGCGGGAGATGATCCAAGAATATGGGACGTGTGTCAAGATAGCCTACCTCGAAGGAAAGCCGGTCGCCCACCTTATGTTTTACCCCGAGGAGGCGGTACCCTTCCTCTCCAGCACACGCGAGGGGGTAGTCCTTCTTCGCTGCGTCTACAATCCATTCGAGGAGGCGCGTGGAAAAGGGGCGTCGACGGCCTTAGTGAGTAGCCTGATCGAGGACTGTCGTGGTTCACCCAAGTTCTTGAAAGGCGTCGAGTGCAGCTTCATCGTGTCGGAGCCCTTCAACACCGGCGAGGGGACACCGATGGAGAAGTTCTACGCCTCGAGCGGCTTCGTGAGGAGGGGCGATGAGATGATCTACGAGATCAACGGTAGGTACGTCTTGCCGAAGAGGCTCGTGTGGAACCCAGACCACGCCAACAAGGAGGCAGCCACTGTCATCTACAACCCTACATGCGAATACTCCTACATATCCGCCACGCGCGTACGAGACGCCATAAACATACTATACCCGAATCTTCCCGTATGGCTCATCGATCAGTGGCAGAAACCGGAGGCGTCGCTGAGCCTCGCGAACGAGTGGCTGGTCGTCAAGGGCACACCGATAAAGAGCGGGCTCAAAGACAGGAAATCATTCGACGCAGAGATTAAGCAAGCCGTCGAGGGAAGCAGTTGAAGGTCAGAGGACTCATCTTCGACCTCGGCGGCGTCGCCGTCGAGTGGAGCAACTCCGTCACCTACGATTACATCGAGCAGAAGTACGGGATACCCTCCGCCGAGTTCAGGAGGGAGGCGGAGAAGGGGATGCCCCGCGTCCAAACGAGGGAAGAAACCGAGGAGTACTGGATGAGGGAAACGTTCCAGCGATTCGGCCCGGTCCCCGAGGGAGCAGGGGAGGTATGGGGCACAACCTTCGAGGCAGCCCACTACAACGAAGAGATGATAAAGCTCGTCAAGAGACTCAGACAACGCGGATACAGGATCGCTGCGTTATCCAACCTCGAGCCGTCTCGGGCGCGCTGGCTTAGGAGACACGGGATTGACGATCTGTTCGACGTCGTCGTCTTCTCATGCGAGGTCGGCGAGAGAAAACCTGATCTTAAAGTGGGAAAACCGAGTGATCTCGCAGTCTATCGGTTGACGCTGAGCCGCCTCGGACTAGAGGCGAAGGAGTGCATCTTCATAGACGACAACGTGAACTGCGTCGCCGCGGCCGAGTCGATGGGCTTGAAATCGATCCTATTCAAAAATGCGGCGCAGGTTGAAGCCGATCTTCGTGAAATGGGCGTCGAGCCTGACACTCAACGGGGTTAACCTATCGGGAAGGACCACCGGAGGATGTCCTTCACCGACTTGTTCACATATTCGCCACACTTCTGGGCGATGTTTATGGAGGTTATCACGCCATATATGACACCGCCCTTGACGACGGGTACCCTCTTTATACCCTTGGCCTGCATGGTCTCGGACGCCTTGAGCAGGTCCTGATCCGGGTCGATGGTGATGAGGGGGCTTGAAGTTATGTTTCTCAGCGGCGTCTTCTTGGGGTCCTTCTCGACCGCTAATATCTTGCTGACCAGGTCCCAATCTGTTACTATGCCGAAGGGCTTGCCCTTCTCAAGCACGATGACGTAGCCCTTCCCCTGCTTGGTGAGCAGTTTTGCCACGTCGACGACGGATGCCTCTAGTTCGATTGTTGGGAACTCCTTGTCCATGTAGTCCTTGACTGAGTATGACATGTTCTTACCGGAATTGCATGAGAAATGCGCGTATATACGCCTTATTGGAGATGGCGCCGGGGATGGGATTTGAACCCATGTGAGCAAGGCTCACGGACTTAGCAGGCCCGCTCCCTACCAGGCTAGGAGACCCCAGCACGACCCCCGACTACGGGGGTACGCTTTCATAGCAACTCAGCCAGCCATTTTAAGGCTTTCCCAGAAAAAGGTGGCTACTTCTTTAGCGCCGCGTCGGGCTGGGGCTTGAGCTTCTTGACGCTGCCCCTGCCGCCGACGTAAGCAATATGGGCGTAACCGAGGAACATCCCCGTCTCGATTATCCCGGGGATGGCGTGCAGCTCTCTGTTCAGCCACCAGGGATCGGCGATCGGGCCGAAGTCGGCGTCGATTATGTAGTTGCCGTTGTCCGTCACGAGGGGGCCGAGCTTGCCCGAACTCATCCTCAGGCTCACCTTCGCCCCGAGCTTCTCGACCGCCTTAAGGGTGGGGGTGACGCCGAACGGGTGTATCTCAATGGGCACGACCTTACCGTTACCGAGGACATCGGTGAGTTTTGAGTCATCGGCTATCAGGATGTACTCCTTGCAGGCGGCCGCGACTATCTTTTCCCTCATTAGAGCTCCACCGCCACCCTTGATGGCGTTGAGCTTCACGTCGAGTTGATCCGCGCCGTCTATGCCGAGGTCCAACTGAGGGTATTCGTCTAGAGATGTGAGGGGTATCTTCGCCTTGATGGCCTCGAAGGCGGTCTGGATGCTCGTGGGGACACCGTATATGTCGTAGAGTTCGTCCGATGCGATGAGTTCACCTATGTACTTTATGGCGAAGGAGACCGTCGTCCCGCTGCCGAGTCCAAGGATCATGCCGTTCTCGATGTGCTTGACCGCCCTCATGGCGGCCTTCTTCTTGGCGGCTGTGCTGGCGCTCAATGTCAGTTCTCCAGTTCGAGCTTATCGAGTTCGTCTAGTTCCTTCATGACCTCTTTCTTAAGCTGTTCGAGTCTGGTCTCGACATCTTGCTTGCCGGCGGGTTGCTTCTCCTCGCCCTCCGCCTCAGCTGTCTCCTCGGCCTCCTCCTCGCCTTCGGTCTTTACCTTGGGGACTATGCGCCTCTTCTTGTTGTTCACCTGGACCTTGGGGCGCTCCTCCTCCACGGGTTTGGCTGGCTCCTCGATCTTCAGTTCCTTTATTATGAGGTCGATGCGGCTCTGCGTCTGGCCCATGCTCTCCTCGAACTTCTTGACTATCTCCTCGCGTATCGACTCGAGCTCCGCGAGGCTTACCAGCATCTCGCTCCTCTTTAGGTCGTCCGCGATCTGCTTCATCTCGTCCTCGTAGACCTTGCCGAGGCGCACGCGTTCCTCGCGGCTGATCTCGCCCTCGTCTTCGGCCTCGAAGAGGCGGCGGAGGACCATGCTGTTGATCTCTTGTTTGAGGGTGAGTGTCCTGATCTGGCTCTTCGCCCTCTCGATGTCGGTCGAGGCTATCTTCTTCTCAAGCGGCGGGACTTTTACCTTCCTCTCGGTCATCTGGAGTTCGACGCGGAGAGGGTCTTCCTTGGGAGGTTCTTCGGCGGGTTTCTCCTCTTCCTTCTTCTTGTCGTTGCCCGATGCTCGCCAGAACATGTAGATGGCTACGGCTGCGACCACGACGACCGCTATGCCGAGAATTAGATCGACTGAGAGGAGATCGGCCATTCCCTTCACCTTCCCAAGTTAATGACCACGATATTTAAGCCCTGACCCTAACGGCGTATTTTTAGGGCGTCTTTTTGGGGAAAAGTTATTTAAGTCATGGGTGGGTCCGCTGTGTCAGAGGGGAGCTGGGTGAGTGCCCGGCTGAGAGGACGGTAAGCGTCGACCCTAGGAACCTGATCCGGGTAATGCCGGCGTAGGGAGGTGCGCGTTATCGTCAACCTGCCAAGTGGTTGACGCCTGCATCCCCTCTAGGATGCAATGAGAGATGGAGTCAAGATTCAAGTCAATGAGTGGTAAGCTGGCGCTTTTTGCCGTAATGACCGCCGTCACGGTGGTCGCAAACCTGATAATGGTGCCGATGCCGCAGCCGTTGGCGCAGTACGACGCGTCGCCTGTGCTCATCTACGCCCTGGGTGTCCTGCTTGACCCGCTGATGGCGGGGGCTACGATCGCCGCAGCGATGGGGATAGGTGTGAGCTACAAGATGATCACGTTTGGGTTCCCACCCGTCTTCGTCGTGGGAGCGATGTTAGTTAGGGGTATCGAGGCGATACTCATCAGCTACCTGGTGCGCATGAGGAAGGGGGACTCCCCGAAGGCGGTCAGCAGGTGGGAGATAACCGCCATGATTGTAGGATGCGTCTGGGAGACCGTCGGCTTCCTAAGCCTCGACTGGGTACTCTTCGGCCCCGGGCTGGCGCTGATCGACCTCGCGACGCTGGTCGATCTTATCTTCGTCCCCGTCGCCATTGCGGTTGTCGTCGCGGTGAGGAGCAGGCTAGGAATTTATAGACTGACCTAGGAGTTATGAGGGAAGGCTCATGAGCGGCATCCTCGGGCTCGGCAAGGTCTCGCGGGAGGTCTTCGATAGGAGCGTCCTCCCATTCATCCCACTTGACAGGGAGATCGAGCTCGACGGCGCCACCGTTAAGCTCACCGACAGGACGGTTATCTCACACAGCCCGAGCATAGGCGTCCCTCTCGAGGCGCTCGGCTTCTTCGCCTTCCACTACGCCGCGAGCAACGTCGCCTGCCGATTTGGCAAACCCACCCATATGATCACCGGCATCTACCTCCCACTCAAGACGAGGGAAGAGGATCTGAAGACGATAGCCAAGAGCCTCGGTGATGAGGCGAAGAAGTACGGCGTTAAGATAGCCGCGGGGCAGACCGCCACCTACTACGGTCTAGAGATACCGTTCATCTCGACGACGTGCCTCGGCGAGCAGACCAGGAAGCCCTCGAGGCCGAGTGTAGGGGACATCGTCCTCCTCGTCGGGGAGGTCGGGGGGGAGGCGGTCTGGCTTACGAGCCTCAGTAGGGGAGTCGGCGATGAAAGCTGGAGGAACTTCACAGCACTCAAAACGATCCTGGCTCTCAGCGAGGTGGAGGGGGTGAGGCTACTGCACGACGTATCCGAGGGGGGAGTCAAGGGAGCCCTCGCCGAGGTCCTGAGAAGCCTCGGGTTGAGCCTCGCCTTCAACTCCGCGGACGTCGCATACGCGAAGGGTGCACAGAAACTGCGCCAGGACCTCCTTCGGGCGCCGACCTACGGTACGATCATCGTGATCGTTGACCCGGCGTCGGCCGGGGAAGTGATAGGGAGATGCTCAAACATGGGCGTTAAGGCATCCCGCCTCGGCCCCCTGCGTGTCAGCTCCGGACTCACAGTAGACGGCAAGAGGGTCGAGGAGCAGGCACGCATCGAGATCGACGAACTCTACGGCAGCTTCAGGAAACTCGACGAACTCGAGGAGTCGGTGAGCCACGCCCTTGAGGAGATAGAGCGGCTCAAGGGAGCCGAGAGCATCATCCCGCAGGTCGGATTAAACATCGTCTACGCCAGACCAAACGCTGCGGGCCCCCAAGACATTGTCGGGTTGAACGGTCGAGTCATAGTAAGCAGGGGGAAGCCAAAGACGTGTGGCGAAGTCGAGTACGGCGGCTCACGCTTCCTCGCCTCCGTCATCATAGAGGCTCAGAGAAGGGACTTGAGACTACGCGCCGCCGTCGTGCTGCGCGGCGGAGAAGACATCGCCGACGCCCTGAAGAAGATTGGCAAACGCGTCGTAGGGCTCCCACCCGAGGCGATAGGGGAAGGTTGCCCGGTTGCAAGGTTCATCTTCGCGGGAGGCAAAATGGCGGACGCCTACAGCCACCCCGGAGCCTTCGGCATAGAGCCGACGACGACGATCCTCGACGAGACGCCGAATAAGCTGGTCGAGACACTGAGAGAGTTGCTCAGAAATGTCTGACGCTGTCGATGCCTTCGATGGGGCGGCCCACGGGTACGATGAGTGGTATCTTACCAAGAAGGGTGGACAGGTCTTCGTGGCTGAGCGGCGGTTAGTCGATTCCCTGCTCCCATTGGAGGGTGTTGGGCTTGAGATCGGTGCGGGTACCGGCGTCTTCTCCGACGCCCTGACCAACGAAGGGCGAATCGTCGTATGCCTTGATCTCTCAAAGAAAATGCTGACGAGGGCAAAGCAACGAGGCCTGCCTTGCGTCCTCGGGAGTGCCGACTCGATGCCATTCAGACGTAAGTCCCTCGGGTTTGCCTACTTCATCACAGTCTTGGAGTTCCTGAAAACACCGATTAAGGCGTTGGAGGAGGTCTCGCGGGCACTTGGGGAAGCACCCGTCGTCGCGCTCTTCATCAACAGCGATAGCCCGTGGGGGGAACTATACAAGACGATGAAAAAGACGGGAGACCCCATCTTCAAGCACGCACACCTGTACTCTCTCAAAGAGGTCGAGGAAATATTCCGAAAAGTGGGGTTAAGCCCCGCCAAGGCACTTGGCACGCTCACAGCCGGGCCCACCTCCCCGAACGCAGGCGACGAGATAGCAGAGCCAAGCGAAAAGACGGGGGTCATCGCCGTCAAACTCGTAAAACAGAGCGCTTAACAGATTCTAAGTAAGTCTTATTAATCCGCCACAGTTCATACGAGGCGAAGGGGAGCTGGGCGAAAGCCTGGCTGAGAGGACGAAAATCGTCGACCCTAGGAACCTGATCCGGGTAAT
>DUKA01000228.1 GCA_013329615.1 Candidatus Bathyarchaeota archaeon | reverse complement strand
ACGGCCCACCCGGCACCGGCAAGACGAGCAGCGTCCACGTACTCGCCGAGGAGCTTGGCTTCGACCTACTAGAGATCAACGCGAGCGACTACCGAACCCGCACTAGGATGGAGGAGCTCATCGGTCGCGCCACGACTCAGAACGTCACAATCTTCGGCAAGAGGCGCCTCATCCTCTTCGACGAGATGGAGGGCGTGAGCGGCCACGAGGACCTGGGAGGCATCTCCGCCATCTCCGATATCATAAAGACGACGCGCGTACCCATCATACTCATCGCAACAGCCATCGCGGAGGACAACGAGGAAAAGTTCCGCCCACTCCGTGACAAGACCATCGCCATAGAGTTCAAACCCGTCCCAACCATGGACGTCTATGCGAAGCTGGAGAGGATCGCCAAGGAGCTAAAGCTTGACGCCCCGCCGGATGCGCTCGACGCCCTCGCTGTGCACAGTACTGGCGACCTGCGCTCCGCGATAAACGACCTTGAAACCATCGCGCGTGGCAAGGGCGCCGTGACGGTGGAGGACGTGGAGAAGCTGAGCGTCAGGGACAGGCAGGACTACACCCCCGCCATAGTTCTCAACATCTTCTCCGCCAAGACCCTCTGGGAGGCGCGCAAGTCCATAAACCAGGCGTACATAGATCACGAGGAGCTCTTCGACTGGATATACGAGAACCTCCCGCTGATCCTCGACGATAAACGTGACCTCGCCGAGGGGCTGGATGCCCTGAGCCGGGCCGACATCTACGCCAAGAGGGCGAGGATAAGCAGCTACAGGCTCCAGAAGTACATGTTCAACGCCATGACGGGCGGCGTCGCCTTCGCCGGGGGGCACAGCGAGGGCCTCGGGCTACGCAAGCAGGTGTCGACCGCCGTCGCAAAGCTGGGTTATCCGCAGAGCGCCTTCGTATATCAGGAGACGGCGCAGGGCATGCTCGTGAAGCCCATAAAGTACATGGGAGACGACTGGAGGCGCGTAAACGAGGCGCTCAGGGGGCTGGGTGCCACGTGGGTGCGCGGCGGGAACGGCTGGGCTATACCCTACCTGCGCCCGCCTCAGCTAAAGTGGCGCTACATACGCACCTACCACAGCCGCCGAAAGCTACAGGCGGTCGCCGCGAAGGTGGCCCTCAAGTGCCACATCAGCAGCAAGGAGGCGGTCTCCGAGGTCATACCCCTCCTCCGCCTCATGTACAGGAACAAGGAGGGCGGCGAGGCGACGACGGCGTGGCTAGACCTGGAAGAGGACGAGGTCGACTGGCTGAAGGGCTAGAAGACATCCGACGACGCTATGTGCCAACGGCCCACATCAGTCAACTCGACGCCGCCCCGGTACAGCTTCTTCCCACGCTCCTCCAGCCCACGTATGTTTCTCATAATCAGTGTGTAGAGGTGGTCGGGCGTGAAGCCTAGGCCCTGTGCTGCGGAGTACATGGGGGAGGATGTGGGAGCGGTGAGGTAAACCTCGTTGATGGGCTCCCCCATCTCTAATACGCGCTTGATCAATGCGGAGACGACGCGGGATCTCTGCATTATCGGCGCGTAGTCTTCGAGGAAAAGGGTGTTCGAGTCGCCGTCGCGTTCTAGGCTTACCGCCGCGTAGCCCTCCTCACCGGCGTCCCGGATGCGGTAGAAGCTGCTCCGCCTTATGGGGTGGCTGTGCCTCCACCTGAGGTACTCTGGGGTCTTGTGGTAGTGAAGCCTAGTCTCGGTGGCTGCCCAACGTTCGTAGATGTTGTGTAATTCTTCGAGGCTGCAGGACTTCACATCGACGGCGTCCTCGCCCTCGACGCTCCTCTCGGCGAGGTCGACCGCCTTTACGCAGAGGGCGTGCACATCACCCGTCAGGGCGGAGCCCACTTTCTGCGCCGCCCCCGCGGAGCCCGAGAAGTTGAATCCCATGAGCATCTCGACCCCCATCCCCGAGAGCTCCTTGAACATGAACCTCAGCGTCTCCTGGAACAGCCCCATGCGCCTATGCTCTGGCTCGACGAAGCCGTCGCAGCCCTGAACTATGGGGAAGACGTCGTCCCTCCGTCGGACCCGTAGGGGGAGGAAGCTGTTGAAGGCGACCGGCTCGCCGCCGTGCTCGACGACGGCTATCGAGACGAAGCCGAGGCTCCAAGGCGTGTCCCTCACCTTCCACCCAAAGCGCGCCTCGTCGTACTCCTCGTAGAGTGTCTCGTTGAGCCCGCGTATGTAGGCGTTTAGGTCGCTAGGCTCGAACCATCTGCAGGTGTATTGCCCTGACAACGGATCTCTGGTCGGCGGGGAGCCGGATAAAGGCTCCGGGGGAAAGATGTTATAGATTCACATGGCGACTCTTCATCGATTGACATGAAGCTAGGATCACTACCACGGGCGCGCTTGGCGAACCTCCCGACACCCATACAGGAGTTGCCCATCCTCACGAAGAAGCTGGGTGGTCCACGCATCTGGGTTAAGAGGGACGACCTAACGGGGCTCGCTTTCGGAGGCAACAAGGCGAGAAAGCTTGAATACCTCATGGGCGACGCTGTGGCGAAGAAGGCGGACATCATAGTCACCGGCGCAGGGTTCCACTCGAACTGGTGCACGCAGACCGCCGCAGCGGCGAGGAAGCTGGGACTCGATATAGTCCTTGTCAAGAACGGACCCAAGGACGGCTGGGAGCCGAAGGAGTGGGACGGCAACCATCTGCTCCACGAGCTGATGGGGGCGGAGATCAAGGTCGTGCGCCCCGAGAAGTTCAAGGGGGCGCTCGACGCCGAGATGGAGGCGCAGCGCAAGAAGGGGCGGAACCCCTACTTCATCCCAGTCGGAGGCTCTGTGCCACTCGGCGCAGCCGGCTACGTCAACGCTATGCTAGAGACGTTCAACCAGTCCTCGGAGATGGGCGTGGACTTCGACTACCTCGTCCACGGGACGGGCTCGGGGGGCACACAAGCGGGCCTCGTCATGGGGGCGAGGGCACTCAACACGGGAACGAAGATCATCGGCGCCGCCGTCGGGTGGACGAGCGTCGAGGAGCAACAGGCACACGTCAACCAGATCATAAAGGACAGCCACGATGTCCTCGGACTCGAAGTCGATATACCCGTGAGTGACATTGTAGTCTACAACGAGTACGTGGGCGGCGGCTACGGCTGGATAGACGCCGGGAAGGCAGAGGCTGTGAAGATGCT
>DUKA01000192.1 GCA_013329615.1 Candidatus Bathyarchaeota archaeon | reverse complement strand
ACCCTCTTGAGTGTACCTCTCTTCCACTGCCCGACGGCGTAAACCATCAACTCGCCGGCGACGGCGATGGTCCCCCAGCACAGCTTCTCGTACGTGTCGCCGCGGTGCACGGGGATGATCTGCTTCTTGATTATGGGGCCGGTGTCAATGTTGGGGTCGATGAAGTGGATGGTACATCCAATGGGGATGTCGAAGTATATGCTCCAGGCAACGCTGGCGGAGCCCCTGCACTCGGGCAGGAGCCCGGGGTGGCTGTTCACCATACCGTCCTTGGGGATGTTGATGATCGCGGGCTTTATGATCCGCGTCCCCCCGAGAACGACGAGGTCCGGCTTCAGCCTCTCCAGCAACTCACGCGACTCCGCCTTGTTGTGGTGGGGCACAGAGTACCTCTCGATGCTCCTCCCCTTCAGCTGCTCGGTGAACGTCGGCGCCACGGGGAACCCCTTGATGCGTGTCAAGAATTTCTCCCTCTCCTCGTCCCCTATCGGCGAGTCCTCCTCGACTATCGCCCGAGGCTCGTAGCCCGCGGCGAGGAGCTGGCAGAGCATCTCCCTGCCATAGGGGTGCTCCTTCAGGACCATGAAGACGTAGTTGAGCTTGGCCATGCCTGTCATATGGCTGGAGCGGATAAGAAGATTCGGCTACATGAGGCTGTACTTGAGCGCCTCGCCGCAGCCGCATGTCCTCTCCTTCGGCATCCCGGGGAGCGCCCCCATGACCAACTTGACGAAGTTCGAGGCATTATTCCGCATGACCTCGACCACATCGGTCGCGCTCACGGGCTTCTCCGCCCAGACGTCGTAGTCGGTCACCATCGCCACGGAGACGTAGCACATCTCCGTCTCGCGGGCGAGCACCAACTCCGGGTAGAGCGTCATGCCAATGATGTCGCAGCCCCATTGCCTGAACAGCTTCGACTCAGCACGCGTGCTGAAGCGGGGCCCCTGGACGCAGACGTATGTTCCGTTCTCGTGCACTGGCAGCTTCAGCTTCTTGGCGTACTTGAGGAAGTAGTCGTGTAGCTGGGGACAGACGGGGTCGGCGCTGCTGACGTGGCAGACCTGCCCGCTATCGTAGAAGGTGTCGGGGCGCGCCTTCGTCCTGTCTATGAACTGGTCGGTGAGCACGAACTCCCCCGGCTTGTAGTCGACGCGTAGACTCCCCACCGCGCTTGAGGCGACGATCTGCTTCACCCCCAGCTCCTTGAGTGCCCAGATGTTCGCCCTCGCGTTTATCGCGTGTGGCGGTATGACGTGACCATGCCCGTGGCGTGGTAGGAAGGCAACGCGCCTCCCCTTGATATTGCCGAGGGTTATCAGGTCCGAAGGCGCCCCGTAGGGCGTATGCACCTTGACCTCCCTGCGATCCTCAAGCATATCAGGATCATAGACACCCGTTCCGCCGATGACCCCTATCTCCGCCCGCTCATGACTCGGCATGGGGAGAAAATGCGTGGTATTTATGATAAAGGTTTAGACGAGTTCCGGCGCTAAACGTTTAAAAAGCCCATCAACGTCCCCCACGGGCTAAGTGGGCACATTGGAGAAGAAGGGCAGCTTCGCGCTCATCCTACTGGCTTCGCTCTGGGTCACTTACTACGGGGAGAACTTCCTCAAGGCGGCCTCCTCCGCGCTGTCCCCCGTGCTCATCGCCGAACTGGGCATCAATAAGGGGACCATGGGGCTCCTCATCACGGCCTTCTTCATCATCTATGGGATAATGCAGATACCCGCCGGCATGTTCACCGATATGTGGGGCCCGCGTAAGACCATCCTCGGATTCACCACACTCACCGTCGTGGGCATCTTCCTCTTCTGGCTGAGCTTCAGGTTCGAGCTGCTTGTGGTGGCCCAGATAATCATGGGCGTCGGCTGCAGCGTCTTCTACATAAACGCCGTCAGCCTCATCACCCACTGGTTCCCCATCGAGCGCAAGGCGACCGCCATAGGCGTCCTGAGCGCGGCCAGCGGGCTCGGCAACTTCACCAGCTACATGGGATTCCCGCTCGCCAACGCGATGTTCGGTGGCTGGAGAAACCTCTATATCCTCGTCGCTTTAATCCTCCTCGTAAACACTGGGATGAACTTCTTCATACTCAAGGAAAACACAGCCGTCAGCAGGACCGAACGCAAGTCGATCAAGAACACACTGAGGTCCTTCGCCGAGGTCTTGAAGGATAGGCGCATCTACCCCTTCATACTAGGCTATCTCCTCCTCAGCTTCGGTTGGGTCCTCAACTCTTGGATGACTCTCTTCCTCATGGAGACTAAGGGGCTGTCGTATGTCGAGGGCGGGCTCGTCACAAGCCTCGGGACCATCGCGGGCATTCCCGGGTGTATTATCATGGGCGCGGTTTCGGACAGGCTCAGGAAGAGGAAGTTGCCGCTCATGATATTCTCCTGCCTCTACACGATCATCGTCACGACCTTCATCTTCGCCCCCGCCGGGCTGCCCCTACCGCTCCTCATGACACTCTCATTCGGCATCAACTTCTGCGGCTCCATGTGGGTTCTGTTCTTCAGCATGGTCCCCGAGGTGCTCCCGCCCGAGAAGGCAAGCATTGGGCTCGGGCTCGTGAACGGGCTCGGGACGATAGGCTACTCCATTATTACACCGTTCTACGGTAGCCTCATCGATATAACGGGGAACTACTCCGCGTCGAACATGGTCATGATCCTGAGCGCCCTCGTGATGACGGCTACCATGGTATTCTTCACGAAGGAGACATACGGCGGCATCAATAAGGCAAATTAACCGAACACTATCATCTCTAGGTCCAATGGTAAAATTTTCATCGCATCTGCATGGAGCCCCACTACTAAGGGGATTCCACGATCCTCTTCTCACCCCGGAACCAGAGAGTCATCGCGCCCTCACGAGGCTGGAGTAGGAAGCCGTCGAGGAAACCTATACCGTCTGAGGGAGTGGTTATCCCGAACCAGTGCCAGAGTAGACACCCCACCCAGACATCGTGGGTGACGTATATATCCAACCCCGACGGTTCCGCTCCCTCGAGGCTGGCTATGGTGTGATCCGCGAAGAAGCGTGCAAATCTCTTCGAGTCGCAGAAGGCTGGAGGCGTCAAGCCCGCGCACCAGTCGTCGGTGAAGTTAATCGACGCTTCGACTTCACCTCGGCTCCGCTTCAGGTTCTCGGAGAGATACGTTGAGGCATTCTTAGAGTCGAGGATCATTAGGTCATCGAATCTCTCTGAATATGTGGGGTCGATTCCACGGGACGCCAACCCTTCCCCGATACTCTGGGCGGTCTGCTCGGCTCTCTTGATCTTTGTTGAGTGAAGGCGGACAACCCTCTCGG
Source organism: Candidatus Bathyarchaeota archaeon (assembly GCA_013329615.1). GTDB lineage: Archaea > Thermoproteota > Bathyarchaeia > TCS64 > TCS64 > UBA8941 > UBA8941 sp8941u. The sequence continues at coordinate 3,130 of DUKA01000192.1, read as the reverse complement.
GGGGAACACCTCTACCGAACTCCACCGCGGCCTTCATCCCCCCAATCGTGCAGAGTAATTGGTTACTTATGTCAGGGTCGTAGGGGGGACGCTCTGTGTGACGAATGTGAAGCACGGCGGGCTTGTCCGGTTCGAGGTCATAAAGGCTTTCGAGAAGGCTCAGCGCGGGCTTACCCCAATCCACTGATTTTAGGACGCTCTTCACAGGGAAGGGTTCGCTTCTTTCTTTAAATATTCATCGCGTCAAAGACGGCGACGCCCTTTTTAACTCCTGCCTCAGACGAAGGATAGTAAATGAACACTCCCGAACCCGCAAAAAACCACACCAACACAGAGGAGATCATCAAGAAACTACCAAAGCTAGAGCAACACATTCACATCGTCGGCTCTACGAAGCCCGAGACGCTCCTCGGCATCATCGAGGACAACGGCGTCGAGATGCCCTTCAAGAACCTCGACGACGTCAAGAAGTTCTTCCAGTATGGCGACTTCCCCCACTTCCTGAACGTCTACAGCACCGTCAACGACTGCATCACAGAGCCCAAGTATTATGAGAGGATCACTTACGAGATGCTCGAATCCGAGGCGGCGTGCAACGTAAAGCACGTCGAGGCGATATTTTCCGCAAACGACCACGTCCGCCGCGGGCTCGACTACGACGAGATGCTCGACGCCATAAACAAGGGAATCAGACGCGCTAAGAGAAAATGGGGCATAACCTGTACCATACGCATCGACCTAGTCCGCAACTACGGACCAGAGGTCGCCGCCAAGGAGCTAGGCTGGATAAAGAAGAAGGGAGACAACATCGTCGCCGTCGACCTCGGCGGAAGTGAGAACGGTTTCCCACCCGAACCCTACGAGAAGGTCTACAAGAAGGCGAGCGACCTCGGTCTCCGCCTAGTCGCGCACGCCGGAGAGGACGCGGGTCCCGAGAGCATCTGGGGCGCCATAAAGACACTGAACGTCGAGAGAATAGGACACGGCGTCACCGCCATCAAGGACCCCACGTTGCTCAAGGAGATCAAGAGCAGGGGCATCACCATCGAGGCGTGCCCGACGAGCAACCTCAGAATCGGCGCCGTAAAATCGATGAAGGAGCACCCCATACGCGGCTTCATTAAACAGGGCATCAGGGTCAGCGTCAACAGCGACGACCCACCCATGTTCAACACCGACATAAACAACGAGTACATACAACTCCATAGGGAACTAGGCTTCACAGTCGACGAACTCATGGGGATAAGCCTTGACTCCGTCGAGACGAGCTTCCTGCCTGAAAAGAGGAAGAATGAGCTTCGGGAAACGTTCCTACGTGAACACAGGGAGTTGAAGCGTGGCTAGAACTCGAATTTGAAAGATGAGAGGTCGACCTCGGGTGAGTAGTTCTGGTTGAGCCCCTCACCCGTCGCGTGTATCGCCTGAACCTGTTCCTGTATCGTTTCAAAGACGTTGTCTATATACATCGGCGGCGGGACGAAGTGTTTGTACATGAACCCCGCGGCGACCATCCCGGCGCCTATTACGTCGGACACCATGAAGGGCTCGGGGAACGCCACGAGTGCGATGCCGAAGGAAATCATGCTATTCCCGGCTCCACCGTACCCGTGATCGTATAGCTGATTCACCTCGTGGAGGGCACCATTCATGCCGCTCAGCAGGTCCGCGGACTCGACGCATGAACTGCCGAGCTCTTTCACAGCTGTTACTATGTGGTCTGTCTTAGGAGCATCCAAAATAATCACCTAGAGCGCCTTGAACTGGTCGAACCACTTGTCGTACTCCTTCATCATCTCCTTGGAGACGCTTGGTTTCCTGTTGGTGATGGAGCGCTTGAAGTCGGCGATATTGAGCTTCCTCGGCTTCTTGGTCGTGTTGTCGGCTTCGCCGGACTCGAAGAGCTCCCTGATGACCTCCTGGCGGATGACCTGGCAGATGTCCTTGATGTCACTGCCGCTGTACCCGTCCGTCAGCTGAGTGAGGGTGTGGAAGTCGACGTCCTGCGTGAGCTCGAGCTGGGCGCTGTTTAACTCGAACATCTGCAGGCGTGTGGCGTAATCTGGAAGGGGTACCATGACCCTCTTCTGGAAGCGGCGTATGAACGCCCAATCCAGGTCCCACGGCTTGTTCGTCGCCGCGACGACGTAGAGGTGGTAGTTTTTACCCTTGTCTTGGAGGCCGTCCATCTCCTTGAGGAACTGGTTTCTCATGCGGACCTCGCCTCCCACCTCGTTGGTGTGGACGCCGAGTATGCTGTCTACCTCATCTATGAATATGATTACTGGCTTTCCCGCCATCGCGGTCTTGCGTGCGCCGCCGAATATCTTGGCGACGTTCTGCTCAGCCGCGCCCAGCCACTTCGACATGATGTTCGCTGGGTCTATCTGGATAAATTGTGCATCGATCTCGTTCGCTACAGCTGCAGCGAGGAGCGTCTTACCACAGCCGGGGGGACCAAACAGGAGTAGCCCACGCGACCATCCCAAGGGGAACAGATCGGGGCGCTTCACCGGGTAGACAATGACCTCCTTGATCGCCTTCTTGGCGTCTTCGAGGCCCGCCACGTCGCCCCAGTTCACGTTCGGCTTCTCAGAAGGCTCGGAGGCGTTCTCATCCATCGACTGCTGCGAACTCGTCTGTTTAGTCTCGAAGCTCGTGAACTTCTCGACACCCATGTCCTCGCCGTCCTCCGACTTGAGGAGGCGGATACGCTCCTGATACGTTGTGACCTTCTCGACGTAGAATTTGTTGAATGTATAGTCGGGGTAAAGTTTAATGAGGCGCGTCAGCTGCTCGACGGCTCGCTTGTAGCTCTCCGTCGCCTTGTCCTTGTCACCCATCTTGTCATACTTGACGGCGTCGGCGGCGTACTTCATCGCCTCGTTCTCAAGCATAGTGGCGACGCTCATGCGACGATCTCCTCCATCTTGAGGCCGCCCTTCGCGTTGATCTGGTCCAGCATCTTCACGACGTCGTCGGAGAGCATGCTCCAGTCGTTCGTCTTCTCAGTAGCCTGAGCCGTTCGAGGGGAGAATGTGGGCTCATAGCCATAGGCTATGACCTCTGCCTGCCTCGTCTGCACCGTCGGTGCGACGGCGATAGGCGGCTCGGGGAAGCTCTCGTGGAGGTT
>DUKA01000018.1 GCA_013329615.1 Candidatus Bathyarchaeota archaeon | reverse complement strand
GTCGAGGACGACGGCGTCCGGCTGCCTCCAGAGGGTCTCGAAGTCCTGCACGGGTAGGTGCTTCGGCTGCGTGGCATATTTTAGGAGCGGTGCGCCGTTGAGGTTCCACTCCTCCATGCGTCGGAAGTACGGCGGCCGCGGCATCCTGTTCCCGAGCCTGTTCCTCACGAAGGCGTCCCTCTCGAGCTGGAGCAGGGGATTCGTCCTCCTCTCAAACCCTATCGTGGTGATCTCCCTGTCGGCTATCCTGCTGCCGCAGATGCTGCCCGCTGTGTGCCCCGGGTAGACGAGGACGTGATCACCCAGAGGCACCAGCTTGCCATGTATGCTGTCGAATAGCTCCCCGGAGAGCCTCTCCCAGTGCTCCGGCCCAAGCAGGTCCGTCCTGCCGACGTCGCCGACGAAGAGTGTGTCCCCCGTGAAGACCATGAAGGGGTCCGGCCCCAACCTCGTGTCAGCGACGGCGTAGCAGACACTGTCGAATGTGTGCCCCGGCGTCGTAATCGTCTTGATCCTGAGCCTGCCTATGCCAATTACCTCGTTTCCGGTGAGGTTATGGTCCCCATAGGCGAAGGGCGTGTCCTTGCTGTGGCAAATCTCCGCTCCCACCGCCTCCTTCAACTCGACGCTCCCGACGACGTAGTCCTCGTTCTTATGCGTCTCGAGGACGTACTGTATCTTGGCGCAGTCCTCCCTCGCGAGCCTCGTGTAGACTTCAACATCTCGTCTAGGGTCGACGACGACGGCCTCACCGAAGTCGCTCAGATAGTAGCTCGCCTGCGCGATGCCTGGCGTCTTGGCTGTCTCCAGCCTCACGAGTCGGCGCCCCCAAAGTTCACCGCGGGAAACAAATAATCGAAATTGATCATAGGTTAATGGCATTATAACCCTTTTCTAACAGTCTGTCCGAGGAGCGTTAAACCTCATAAACTCAAACGTGGACAATCAATCAGGTGCAAGAATTGCCGAAGATAGAAGGTTTGGTGACGTTCCTCTACTACGACGACCTCGCCAAGGCGGTAAGGTTCTACACGGAGGTTATGGGGCTCAAGATAATAGTCGATCAGGGCTGGGCGAAGGTCCTCAAGCTCGGGAGCAACTCCAACATCGGCCTCGTGGATGGTAAGAAGGGCAGCCTCAAGCCGGCGAAGAGTAAACCCGTCATGATCACGATACTCGTCCCCGACGTCGACGCGTGGTACCATCACTTAAAAAAGCTCGACATCGAGACGATGAGCGAGCCACACGACGAGCCCGGGATGAACCTACGCCAGTTCATGTTCAAGGACCCTGAGGGCTATATCATCGAGATACAGCATTTCTACTAACCACTTACCCGGTATGTTTTGGTAAAGCATAAATTTCCCCCTTCGTGGCTCATGGGGATACGTGATGAGTGTCAAGACGCCGCGCCAGTACTACGACGAGGTACTCGGCGCCCTTCAGGACCACCATAAGGCATTCAACAGGTACATACCCCTTATAGCGAGCGAGAACGTGCCGAGCCCCGCCGTGCGCGAGGCCCTCACGACAGACTTCGGTAACCGCTACGCCGAGGGCTGGGTCGGAGAACGCGTCTACGCCGGCTGCGAGTGGATAGACAAGGTCGAGTCCATCTGCATAGACCTCGAGAAGAGGCTCTTCAGGGCAGAATTCGTTGACCCCCGCCCCATCTCGGGCGTCGTCTCCAACCTCGTCGTCTACACCGCCTTCACGGAGCCCGGGGACACAATCATGGCGCTCCCTATCACCTGCGGTGGCCACATCACGTACGGGCGTAAGAACCTCGGAGGCACAGCCGGCGCCGTAACCGGCCTAGAGGTCGAGTACCTACCCCTCGACTACGAAGAACTCAACATTGACGTCGATAAGACGGCGCAGAGGCTCATGAAGCTCGTCGAGGACGGCAAGGCACCTAAACTCGTCATATTCGGCGGCAGCGTCTTCCCATTCCCCCACCCAGTCGAGGAACTCGCGGGCGTCTTCCACGACGCCGGCACCATGATCCACTACGATAGTGCGCACGTCAGTGGCCTCATCGCGGGCGGCAAGTTCCAAGACCCTCTCAGGGAGGGAGTCGACACGGTCACCGTCAGCACACACAAGACGTTCTTCGGGCCACAGCATGGCACAGTGCTTAGCTGGGACAAGTACGCCGAGCCCATCAAGAAGGCGACCCTCCCCGGCCTCGTCAGCAACCACCACCTCCACGCCCTCGCGGGCGTCGCCATCGCCTCGGCCGAGATGCTCCAGTTCGGCGAAGCCTACGCCGAGCAGGTCATAAAGAACAGTAAAGCACTCGGACAGGCGCTCTACGAGCGTGGCTTCAAGGTGCTCGCCGAGCACAAGGGATTCACGGAGAGCCACATACTCCTCATCGACATAACAAAGTACGGAGACGGCGGGTCCGTCGAGAAGCAGCTGGAGAAGGCAGGCATCATAATCAACCGCAACCTCCTGCCTTGGGACGTGAAGGAGGGGCGCCACTACATGAACCCCGGAGGCATACGCCTCGGCACAGCCGAACTCACCCGCCTCGGCATGAAGGAGACCGAGATGGTCGAGGTCGCCGAGCTAATGAAACGCATAGTCGTCGACGGTGATCCCCCCGAGAAGGTTCAGGGAGATGCCGCCGAGCTACGCAGCGGCTTCGAAAAGGTCCAGTACTGCTTCGAGAACGCCACAAAGGCCTACGAGTACGTGAAGATCAGGTAATCGCATCGGGGCATAGTTTCTTAACGCCCCACACCCCATGCTTCATAGTTCTAAGGAGAGATGCATCCATGGATGAGACTATGATCAGGCGGCTGGTCGACGCGGCGGGCTGCTCCGCCTTCGTCGTCTTCGGCGCCGACAACTTCCACTACCTGACGGGGGCGACTCTGCCCTTCGCGGATAACTACCCGGAGAGGCAGGCCGCCGCCATCATCCCCGCCGAGGGGGACACATGCGCGGTAGTCACACCCGTCGACTGGCTTCAGGCCGTCAAGGATCAGGGCTGGATGGAGGCCGCGGTTGCCTACGACGAGAACGAGGGACCGCACCCCGCGGCATTCGCGAAGACGCTCGCGAAGACCCTGACAGGCATGGGGCTCACGAAGGGGAAGATAGGATTCGACGCTGAGCGGACCTCCGCAGGACTGGTCGAGGCGGTGAAAGCGGCTTCGAAGGCGAAGCTCGTCCCCGTCGACGCCGCCCTGAGCGAGGCACGCGCCGTGAAGACCCCCGCCGAGGTAGCACTCATCGAGAAGAGCTGCGAGTTCGCGGACCGCGGCATCATACACGCCCTAAACCACCTCGAGGGGACACTCTGGGGACCCGGATACACGGTAGCCGAGTATGCTGAGAGGGTGCGCGTCCACGCCTTTGAGAGCGGCGCAAGCGGCGTCGGCCACATCGCCACGACGTTCGGCGACGACACTCGCCTCGCCTACGCGCCCCACAGCGGCGACATCGACGAGGGCATACTCATACGAAACGACATCACCGCACACGCCATGGGCTACTGGTGCAGCATCAGCAGGATGGCGTACACCGGCTACGCACCGCAGGAGATCGAGGACGCGTACGCCGAGAACCAGTATCTCAAACAGGTGGCGGAGGGCCTCCTCAAACCGGGTGCGCGCTGCGACAAGATATATGCCAAGGTAGCCTCCGAGGCAGAGAAGGCGGGCGCCAAACTCCACGGCACAATCATAGGCGCTGGAGTCGGATGCAGCCACTTCGAGGCACCCTACCTCGTCGCCGGGTACCCGGCGGAGCTGAAGACCGGCAACGTCATCGCCCTCGGAGTCGAGACACTCGGCCCACGTCGCGAGATAATCGTCGACCGCGACGTCTACGAGATCACACACGAGGGCGCAAGGAAGCTCAGCTGGTACCGCAGCTGGGACAGGATATACGAGGTGACCGGCTTCAGGGCCGTCCACTAAGGAGGATGATGAGATGGAACTCTACGATAAGATAGTCGCGGCGGTCAAGGGCTCAACGTTCGACGTGGTCTTGGTCACGGGCGCGGACAACTTCACCTACATGGCGGGCGCCGCGGTGCCCTTCCTCGCACTATACCACGACTCCCCCGTCGCCGTAGTCTGGCCGAAGCGGGGCGACCCAACAATAATCGCACCAGAGGAGTGGGCGGAGACAATCGTGACGCTCAGCAGCGTCAAGAAGACCGCCACCTACAGCGGCGGCGTGGACACCTTCGCGAAGGCGGTCGCAGACGCGCTCAAGGCGAAGAAGGAGGCACGCATAGGCGTAGACCTCCTGAGAATCCCCGAGGCGACGCTCCAGCAGCTCAAGAAGCTCCTATCCGGGACAACTTGGGCGAGCTGCGACGGCCTCATCAGGGAGCTTCGCGCGGTGAAGACCGAGGAGGAGCTTGAGGCGCTCGAAGACGTCGCCTACAGAGTCGACCACGGCATCTTCGGCACGCAGCACCACGTACTCATCACGAGCACACGCAGCGAGATGAGCCTCGCCGAGGAGACGCGCGTCCACTGCCTCGAGCGCGGCCTCGACGTCATCGGAGGCCAAAGCATCAGCCAGGGCGCGAGCGGGCCCAACGCCTCGAAGTTCTGGCCACGCGCCCCCTACTACGGCATAGGCCACGAGAAGAAGCTCAAGGAAGGCGAATATGTTCGCATAGAAGCGCGCTACAGCATCGACGGCTACTGGGGAACCGGCAGCCGCCTGATGACACAGGGATACCCCACCGCCGAGCAGAGGGAGGCATACAACGGCCTCGTCGCCATGAGGGAGGCGGCGCTCGCAGCCATGAAACCCGGAGCCAAGTGCAGCGACGTCTACAAGGCGATGAAGGCGACAGCAAAGGAGCGGGGCGCGAAGCTCGTCGAGGGACTCGCCCTCGGCCACGGCATAGGAGTCGCCGACGTGGAGGCGCCATACCTCTCCGCCAAGGACGACACCAAGATATGCCCCGGGTTGGCGCTAGTCATACGCCCGGTCGTCGAGGGACCCAAGGGCGAGCTGCTCTGGAGCAGTGACACAGTCTTGGTCGAGGAGGACGGCCCACGCGTCGTGGGCTGGTACAAGGACTGGCGCGCCCCCTACACCGCCAACTACACCCTCTAGGTGTCCCGCGTGTCACTCAGCATAGGCGGCGTCGATGTGCCCCCCGGGGCACGCGGCAGGGGCTACCTACGGGTCTCTGAGGCATCCACGCACGAGGTCAGTGTGCCGTGGGTCGCCTTCAACGGTCCCTTCCCCGGCCCCACACTCTGCGTCATAGGCGGCGTACACAGTATCGAGTGCACGCCAATCGAGGGGCTCATGAGGATAATCGAGGAGCTCGACCCATCCACGATGATGGGACGCCTCATAATAGTCCCCGTCGTCAACACGACCGGTTTCAACGCACGCACCCCCTACGAGAACCCTTGGGACCACCTCAACCAGAACAAGGTCTGGCCCGGCGACCCGGAGGGGCCGCTGACGAAGAGGGTGGCCCACGCTGTGTGGACCGAATTCCTAAGCAAAGCGGACGCGGTTGTGGACGCCCACTCGGCGGACCTCGGCGAGGACGCCACACGCGGCGTCTTCGTCTTTAAGACCGACGACGAGGCACTCCGGGGGAGGATGCTAAACATGGCGGGTTGCTGGGACGTGGACTACGTCGAGACCACCGCCGTCGCGGGGAACACCGGTGAGGTCGTACCCCGCCTCGGGATACCCTGCGTGATGACGGAGGCCGGAGCACCCTACCCGCTCAGGGAGAAGGACGCCTGGTGGTTCGCGAAAGGCGTCTACAACCTGATGCGCCACCTCGGCATAAGCCCCGGCGACCCAATCGTCAGGAAGGTCCCCGTCGACCCCGAGTCGAGGCGACTCTACGCGACCCGAGGCGGCGCATGGAGGAAGCTCGTGGACGTCGGGGCAAAGGTCAAGGAGGGGCAGCTGCTCGGCAGCGTCTACAGTCTCGTCGGTGAGAACCTGCAGGAGGTGCACGCCCCATACGACGGCACGGTCACCTTCCTCCGCACCCACTTCAGCGTCAACGAGGGCGACACTCTCCTCTGGCTCACACGCGTTTGACCGATTGGGCAGTCGAACCTGCCTTTACTATTTTAAATAACATGCCGCTCCGAATAGTGGCGGTTGGATGAGATGAGAGGCGACTGCTTCTACCACTAGAAGCCTTCTGAGAGCCCACGCATCCCCCAGCCGAGGATCTACACCATGAACACACAGAGGATCGAGACTGACGTTCTCGTTATCGGCGGGGGGCTCGGGGGCTGCATGGCAGCCATGGCCGCCGCTAGGCGAGGCGCAAGGGTCACCGTGATGGAGAAGAGCCACGTCGACCGAAGCGGTGCAGCGGGCTCGGGAAACGACCACTTCTGGCACTGGAACCCGGAGATACATCCCGGCAGGGGGTGGACCGTTGAGAAGATGGTCAGGGACATAAGCTGGGACGGCCCATACGGCGCCCTGAGCGGTGGTGCCATAGACCAGCAACTCACCGAGGTCGTGGCCTCCGAGAGCTACGCCCGCGTCAAGGACCTCGAATCCATCGGGGTCAACTTCCGCTTCGACAAAATCTACCCCTGGAACCTCCAATACGAGGCGCATCCGGGGGAGAATCGTTTCAGGATCATCCCCCAGTTCCAGTCGGAGTGGGACACCCTCAACTACGAGGGCAGAGACATAAAGCCGAAGCTCGCCGCAGAACTGCGCCGCCTCGGCGCCACGATACTCAACAGGTACATGGCGACGAGGATACTCTGCCACGTCGGCGCCGCCTCGGGCGCCGTCGGCGTGAACCAGAGAACGGGGGACGCGGTCGTCGTCGTAGCACCCTCGGTCGTCCTCGCCTCCGGGATGGACCTCAGCCGTCTATACCGGAGCCCGAGCGGCGACTGGTTCAACAGCCAGCGCCCGCCGATGATCACCGGCGACGGCGAAGCCATGGCCCTACGAGCTGGAGCCGAGGTCTTCATCCGCCCCCCTTGGAGGACACGCAGCATAGGCCTACAGCACTTCAAGGGACTCTACAGAAGCAGTGGAGCCGCAACCACCAGCTACCCCGCTGGGAGAATAGTAAACGCGGAAGGCGACACGATAATCGAGCACCCCGCCTCCCGGGAGCCGATGAGGGTACGCAGGGAGGCGCTTGAGCGAAGCGTCGCCGAGGGCAAGACCCCCATCTACCTAGACATGACCCGCGCCCCGGAGGAGGAGATAGCCTACGCGGAGTGGAGCTACGGACACGAGGGCCTCTGCTGGGTCATGCTCGAGGCCATGCGCGACCTCGGCGTCGACTTCAGGAAGGATCGGCTTGAGCTCGAGGTGGAAGAGACGGGCCGCCTCATGGGTGGGCGCCTCGGCGTCTGGATAAGCCCCGAAACTGAGACCAGCCTCCCCGGGCTCTACGCGGCGAGCCCCGTCCAGCCAGCCGGAGAGGTCTCGGCGCCCATCCCCGTCGTCCTCGGCTACAGGGCCGGGGATCGCGCCGCTGCGAACGCCGAGGGCAAGACCCCGAGCGTCGACGAGGCGGAGATCGAAGCCGAGCTACACAGGATAGCGGCTCCCCTAGAGTGCACGGAGGGCAGCGACTGGAGGGAAATGAACATCGCGCTGAACGACGCCACCGAGGATCTAAAGCGCCTATTCTGCGGCTTCAACCCGCCACCCGCAAAAGACGCGGTCGGCAAACAAGGGCTGCAGACAGTGAGGGAGAGGCTGGCTACGCTGCGCAAGACGCCGATAGTCGCCGCCGACCCACACGAACTGATCCGAGCCCTCGAGGTCCTAAACCTCATCGAGGTCGCCGACACAATAACCGAGGCGGCACTCGACCCACGCGTCACAGAGCCCGAGGCGTGGTTCCTCGGTAAGAGGAGCAGTGGAGCCACGGTGTTCAGGTCGACGCCTATCACCTACAAGTACCCGAAGGAGGTTGGCTAGGATGCCGCCGAGGATCGACGCCAAGACGTGCACACGGTGCGGTAGGTGTGTGGAGGTCTGCCCGCTCGACGTCCTGAGGATGGTGGACGGGGCCCCAGCCGCGGTGTACGCGGGGGAGTGCTGGCACTGCGGCGCATGCGCCATGGAGTGTCCGAGCGGAGCCCTGAGAGTCGAACTGCCCCTTCATATGCACCCCGTGGTCAGACGCGTAAAGCCCTGACTTCCCACGGGACACCCCCAAACGACGGTGGGTGGGGCTACACTTCTTTTATACGACCGACGAAGGTTGAATGAGAGGCGACCCCACGAGGAGTGCCCATAATGTTCGACTTTCTAACGTTAGACGACGTGGAAGTGAAGGGGAAGAGCGTCTTCCTCCGCGTAGATATAAACAGCCCGCTCGACCCGGCCTCGAAGAGGATACTCGACGCCGCGAGGATAAGGGCGACCGAGGCTACGCTGAAGGACCTGAAGGAGGCGAAGGTGGTGCTGGGCGCACACCAGAGCCGCCCCGGGAAGTACGACTTCACGAACCTTGAGGCGCACACGCGCGTCCTCCAGATGTATCACAACGGCAGGGTGAAGTTCGTCGAGGACATCGACGGTCCCAAGGCGCAGGAGGCTATCAAGGCCATGAAGGCGGGCGAGATACTCGTCCTCAACAACATGCGCATGCACAAGGACGAGAACCTCGACGCGCCGCCGGAGAAGCTGGCGGAGACGGGGCTCGTCAAGACACTCGCCCCATACTTCGACCTCTGCGTCAACGACGCCTTCGCCGCCGCACACCGCGGCTCCGCAAGCCTCACCGCCTTCGGCGAGGTCATGCCGATGGTTGCGGGCAGGCTCATGGAGAGGGAGCTCACCGCACTAAACAAGGTCATTTACAAGCCGGCGCGCCCAACCGTCTACCTACTGGGAGGCGCCAAGGTCGACGACCGCATCCCCGTCATCAACCGCGTCCTCAAGGACAAGATAGCCGACCACATACTCATCGGCGGCCTAATCCGCGACAGCTTCCACATGGCCGGCGGCGCGATGCCGGAACGCTACGCGGCACTAAAGCCCGAGGACAAGAAGCTCGTAGACGCGGCCGGCGAGATACTCAAAAAGTACAAGAAACACATCGAGCTCCCCGTAGACGTCGCCCTCGACACGAAAGGCGGACGCATCGAGGTCCTCACCAGCCAGATCACCGACGAGACCAACATCTACGACATAGGCCTCAATACAGTGGCGCAGTTCAGCAAGCACATACGCGAAGCCGGCACAGTCGTCGCAGAGGGCCCACTCGGCATGTTCGAGCGCCGCAGCTTCGACGTGGGCACGAAGGAGCTGCTGCGCGTCATGGCAGAGGCACCAGGATACACGGTCGTAGGAGGCGGCCACATGGGTGGGCTCGCAAGCATGCTTGGCATCGACGAGAAGATGAAGCACGTCAGCACCGGCGGTGGCGCAATGCTCAGCCTACTGGCGGGCGAGGAACTCCCAGTGATCGAGGCCATGGCCCGCGCGAAGAAGCGCTGGGGCTAAATCTTCCTCAGAACCTGCAGTTGCATCTGCGCGTATATGGGCTGCTCATTATACTGAATCAGCGGCACATAGCTCCAAGGGAGCTTGTCGTAGTCGCTGAACAGCCTCTCCAGCTTCAACGCCAGGTAGCTCTCACCGAGATCCTCGATCGCGTAGGTGAGGTCGGTGAGCGCCTCGTTCAGCCACCCCGTCCTCGGCGGCGCCGGTAACCGCTGGTACTGCATCCCGTACCTGATGAGGTCGGGGTCCTTGAACTTTGTAAAGACCTGATCCCTACGGTTAACCATGCAGTCGAGGCTTAGACTCGTCTGCTTCTCACTGAGACCCGCCCTCCTCGCGATCTGTTTGACCCTGAGCGGCTCATTAATGGGGCTAAAGGATACCTCTTGCAGTATCTTGCGTGAATGGGGGCCGAACTGCATCCCCTCGAGCTCGCTGCGCGTCTTGAGCTTGAAGGTGCCCTCGTTGAGCATTTTTATGGCTTCGAAACCTATCACTGGCGCCATTCTACCCGGGTCCACCAACTCGTATGGGCGTCACCGAGGGTACGCCCTAACATCCTCTGCGCGTCGCACCTTTTTAGCTTCACCGTTTAGAAAACAGGCGCGGCATCGTTAACACGCGTTTTTGTGTGATTTTTAGCTCTTCGTCGGGGATAAAGATAAAACGAGGCCCCGCGTTTAACCGGGTGCGGGATCGTAGTCTAGCTTGGTTAGGATACGCGGCTTGGGCCCGCGTGGTCCCCGGTTCAAATCCGGGCGGTCCCACCATCTTCACCCACCACACGGCTCGGCGAAGATTCGAACCACTTTTAAACCGTAAGGCGTTGAGGCGATCGTGTGATGATATGGGTAAGACGTTGATGAGTCCCTGTGGTCTGGATTGTGGTGCCTGCGAGTGGCACATCGGCGGCAAGCAGCCGAACTGCGCCGGATGTACCGAGATCAAGGGCAAACCATTCTGGGGCACATGCCCCACGTACGCCTGCACGCAGGAACACAAGGCAAA
>DUKA01000076.1 GCA_013329615.1 Candidatus Bathyarchaeota archaeon | reverse complement strand
AGATTCTTCTGATAGGCTCGGCGGGCAGCGTCGCCCACGACATGATGTACCAGATTGCAAGCATGACCGACAAGATAAGGGTCGTCGGCGCCGACTACAACGAGGCCAAGGGCAGGTACGAGGTTGACGAGTGCCTACACGTGGCTCACAACTTCGGCCTCTACCCCGACCTCAGCTTCCGCAAGATCAACCTCTTCGACGTAAACGAGACAAAGGAACTCCTCAAGGAGGAGAAACCGACGGTCATCTGCAGCCTCGCCAGCCTCGGCGCTTGGTGGGTCACCCGTCTCCTCCCCAGCGAGGTCTACAAGAAGATCAGCCCCATCGGGCCCTGGATACCATTCCACTTCACCCTCACCCACAAACTGATGCAGGCCGTGAAGAAGAGCGGCATCGAGACGAGGGTCGTGAACGGGGCCTACCCCGACCTCACGAACGTGATACTGGGCAAGATGAACATGGCACCCGTCTGCGGCGGCGGCAACATGGACCTCGGCGCAAGCAGGCTCTGCAAGATCGTGGCGGCTGAGAGAAAGGTGCCCGTCCGCGACGTCCAGGTGCTCGCCATCGGCCACCACGGCACCTTCTACACGGCGAAGATGGACGGCCCCAGCTGGTACAGGATCATCGCCGCGGGCGAAGACGTCAGCAAGGACTACCCAGTCAAGACCATCGCCAAGCTCTACGACAAGTACGGCTACGCCAACATGCCCAGCTTCCCCGGCCCCCTCGTCGACCAGATGAAGACCGCGAGCAGCTTCCTCAAGATCACCCTCGCCACCTACTACAACACGAACGAGGTGATACAGTGCCTCCCCGCCCCAAACGGGCTACCCGGAGGCTACCCCAGCATCCTCGGCTACGACGGCGCAAAACCCATACACCCCGGCCTGACCTTGAAGGAGGCCGTGAAGATCAACGAGGACGGCGCCAAGATCGACGGCATCGAGAAGGTCAAGGCGGACGGCACAGTCGTCTTCTGCGACGAGAATGCCAAGCTGATGCGCGAGGTCGTCGGATACGACTGCCCCGAGATCAAGCCCGCCGAGCACGAGGAGCGCGCCAAGGAGCTCGACGAGAAGCTAAAGAAGCTCTATGCGAAGTACAACGTAGGTAAGATGTAACTGTGTGAAATGTATTATTCGGTCCTATTTCTCGTGTTCCTTAAATCCCTTGATAAAGGCGCGGGTTATATTCTCGGGCAACTCGTCAAGAGACTTCTCAAGACCCTCCTTGGTTTCCTTGAGCTCTTTCGAAATCATCTCCCTCGTATCGACGAGTTCTTTTGAAATCGACCCGTATTTTTCAGCCATTAGGTTAAAGTTGTTGTTAGTGTCCGATCTGAGAAGAGACACCTCAGTTTTTACCCCTGAAACCTCCCCTCTCAGACCAGATNNATACCTCGCCCTTTAAACCCGTGAATTGAAATGTCATCTCATTCTTCATGTCTCTGACTTCGGTCTTGAGGCCCGAGAACTCGTTTTTCATTGCCCAGAACTGGACCTTGGCCAATTCCGAGGATTCCAGCGTCTCCTTTTCGAAGGGCGTCATTTTAAGGTCGCCGTAATCGATCTCGAATCCCTCGTACGTTTTCCAAGCTGGTTTGTAGTTCTCATCCCCTTCGTGGTAAACGGTTATCCTCCTGATATTCAGGTCGAGGAGACTCTCCTTCTCGTTTTTAATGTCGAGTCCCTTAACGAATTGGTTCACAAGTTCCCCGAGGCCTTCGCAGAAGATCTCAACCCTGCCATCGGGCAGGTTCCTGACTAGTCCCTTCAGGGCGAGCTGGATCGCGTATGTCTTGACGAGGGCCCTGAAGCCTACCCCTTGAACTGCGCCTTCGATTAGAATCCTAGTCTTGACCATCTGCCTTACCCGTTGAGGCCTATCCTCAAAGCTTCATCTGGTGTAGATGCTTTGAGGTGCGTATAAAAAGATTGGTGCGCCCCATTCCTAGGCTTTTTTGCGCGCGCGGAGATAGTTTTGAGGGGATTCGGCGCGGATCTGACGAGGGTCGAATTGAACTTTGGGCACCCGCCGAAGTATGTACTGAGTACCTCGTTTAAGATCATATTCTCAGCTCCGGTAGGAGGCTGTAAAAGATGTCGTGCGCTAGCTTGGACGGCAGCATCCTCCTCTGCTCGTCGCTGAGCTGGATGCCCCGCTCACCGGCCTCGTCGATTAGCCTCTCAGTGCACCGCCTCGTATAGCTACACTTGCCGCAGTCGGGCTCCTCGAAGTGCCAGGTCTGGACGCCGTGCCTCCTCGAGAAGGTGATTATCACCCGGCTCCTGTCGACGGGGGTCGTGCCGAGCAGTATGCCGTTCGTGGGGTCGACGCTTATTATCTCGATGGAGCTCGCGTCCGCCGTGTGACGAAGGGCACTCTCAACCTTCCCCAGCGACACCTTGAGAGCATCATAGACCGCCTGCCGTGTGAATCCGAACCGCTCACCGATCTCGGCCCGCGACTCGCCGCGCCTGTTGAGGTCCCATATCTCGAGCTGCCGCGTCGTCAGGTAGGCGGTGGAGAGCAATTATGATCACGTGAACCTAACCGCGTAAAGGATAAAAGCTTTACACAGTGGGGTGATGCCGAAAGAAGAAAAGGCGAACCACTTCTCCGGGTCCATACCCGTCGGGAACCTGAGGTGAAGAACAAGAACTCTTTTAAAAAATTTCTCCTCGAACATCCCAAAGGGGGATACCACATCGAGACACATAGAACGCCGCCTCATCGACAGACGAGAAAGAAAAACGCCCCCACCCCAAAGACCCATCGATCCAGCCACGGGCGCGGAAAAACGCCGTGACTAGCAGCAGGGAATCTACACACAGCTACGGGAGCGGAAAACCAATTTTACCCAAAAATCAACGCCCCCGCAGGTCGACACGCGTCCACGCGATGCTGCTGCCAACGTGAATACCTCGGCAGAGAATCACCACCTACCAGAACGAATCAACACCCACCACGACGAAAAAACAGGTGTTTCCCCTTATCAACAGTAGCAGACGATAAATCCCCAGCCACGACGAAAACGGGACACACACCCGCCACAACCGCGACAAATGGTACCACAAACGCAACACCCGAGTCGCAACGGATATAAACCGACCACAGGAAAGGGGTAGCCAATGTCCAAACCCGTCACACAAGGAAGCCTATTCCGATCACGCATCGCAAAGGAATTCGACAAGAAAACAGCCGAATTCCACACCAGCGCCAACGAAGACCTCCGAATCTTCGAGGACGACCTAAACTGCACCACAGCACACGACATAATGCTCCACGAACAGGGCATCATCCCCACCAAGGAGCTCAAACTCATACTCACAGCCCTCGACGGGATACGCCAGAAGTGGCGCACCGGAGAAGTCACCATAGGCGCCGAATACGAGGACGTCCACGAGTACATCGAAACCACAGTCATCAAGCAGATCGGCATCGAAGCCGGCGGCATGATCCACACGGGTAGGAGCAGGAACGACCAGGTCGTCACCGACATAAAACTCAGGCTCCGCGAGGACATACTATCCCTCGGGGAGGCGACGCTCAACCTCGTCGATGCCCTCCAGAAACGCGCAGCCGAGCACGCCGACACACACATGATACTCTACACACACGGGCAACACGCCCAGGTCGGCACAATGGGCGCCTACCTCAGCGCACACGCAGACATACTCCTCCGCGACGCGCAGAGACTCTCCGAACTATACGCACGCGTCAACACGAACCCCCTCGGCGCGGGACCCGTCGGCGGAACCAGCATCAACATCAACCGCAAGCGCACCACCGAGCTCCTCGGCTTCGACGCCATCCACGAGAACGCCATCGACGCCACAAGCGCCCGAGACTGGGCAGTCGAAACCGCCTCCGTCTGCGCCATAATACTCGGCGACCTCAGCAGACTAAGCGCCGACATACTCGAATGGAGCACCGTCGAATTCGGCTACATAGAACTATCCGACGAATACTCCTCAAGCAGCAGCATAATGCCACAAAAGAAGAACCCGAGCACAATCGAACTACTCCGCGGCAAGTCAGGCCAAGCGACGGGAGCCCTGATCGAGCTTATGACCATGACCAAGGGACTCGGCTCGGGCTACGTGCAGGACCTGCAGGAGACGAAGCTCACCCTCTGGCGCACCGTCTACAACGCGCAGATCTGCCTGGAGATCATGGAAGGCGCCGTATCCACCATGAAGATAAAGCCAGAGAAGCTCTCGAAGCCCCTGAAGGGCAACTTCGCCCTGGCGACAGAGCTCGCCGAGACCCTCGCAAACGAGACTCCCCTCAGCTTCCGCGAAGCCTACAAGATAGCCGCGGACCTCGTCAACACCACGATAAGCCGAGGCTCCACACTCGACAAGCTCACCCCCAAGGACGTCGAGGAGAGCGCCGAAAAACTCTACAAGAAAAAGATCAAGGTCGCCCCCACCCTCGTGGAGAAGGCGACCGACCCCATCCAGAGCCTCAACCGCCGAAGGAGCCTAGGCGCACCCAGCCCAGCCGAGGTGAAGAGGATGGTCAAGGAGCACGGCGCAGCCGCGAAGAAGCAGCGCAAGGAGCTCGACGCCAAGAAGAAGGCGGTCGAAGCCTCCCTCAAGAACCTGCACGCCACCGCCGCCAAGCTGTCCAAGTAGCACCAAACCCCTTTAAACCCCCCACTGACCCCATTATCTGAAACCAGTTGAACAACCGCGACATCTTCATCCTCGGCGCGATAATACTCGTGGGCGCCGTCGCCGTCGAACTCTACACAAACTTCTCCAACCCATACATAGACTACGCCCCCGGAGCCTTCACCGCCCTCCTAATAGACACGCCGCAGACATTCGACTACTACAAGGAAGGAGAACGCATAGGCACCTACACCTACACGCTGACCACGCAGACGAGCAACTCCCAGACCGTCTACATGCTGACGACCAGTATCGACCTAGACTACCAGGGCTCCCTCCTAAGCCTCAACACGACTCACAGGTTCCTCGGCGTGACCTCGCACCTAGAATACGTCATCGACGCGGACCTCGCTGGCGCCACAAATAGCGTCGAGTGCTCATTCCAAGGTGCGAACGCCGTCGTCGTCACGACGTCACAGGGAAAGACTCAGACCACTAACCTCGCCCTCCTCTCGAACACTATCCTCGTAGACACTAACGACCCCGCGCACTGGGAGCTTCTCAAGAAGAGCTTCACGCCCGAGGTGGGCAAGAAGTACAGGGTCAACGCTATCGTGCCCCAGGGCGCCATCGTCAACCCGCTCGAGTTCGGCGTCGACACCGCCCACCAGTACGTGAACATAGGCTCAAAGAGCTACGCGTGCGTCGTGGCGAGGGAGCCAAACTACGAGATAACCCTCTACTTCTACGAGGGGAACCTGATACAGTACAAGAACGACTCCGACGGGGTACTCATAGTCAAGAAGATGCCGTAACTCGTCACTGTCTACCCTTCACGAGTCTACCCGCGACCGCGAGCCCACCAAAAAGCACAACATCCGCCCCGAGCGGAGTCAATCTGATATCTGGTTTGCGGTTGATCAGGTGCTTGTCGATGTCCTTCTTAATGGGGTCGATGACAAGTTCGGGGTTATTCAGTACCACCGAGCCGCCGACGGTTATCAACTCACTGTCGAACGCGTTTACAATGTTGGCGAAGCCGATGGCGTTCATCTTGCCCACCTGCTCGACGACGAAGATGGCGTCCCTATCCCTCTTCTTTGCCGCGTCGAAGATCATCTCTGAGGTCAACTTGCCTAGGTCGCTGCCAGTCATCTTACTCAGGAGCCCGCCCTTTGGGTCCTTGTCCCTCAATAGTACCCGCGCGTATTTCGGTATGTTCGCGCCGCTGCAATAAGCCTCCCAGTGCCCCCTGCAACCGCATCCGCAGACTAACTCGGAGTCCGGGTCGAGGGTGAGGTGCCCTATCTCCGGGGCGTTCCCGTCCTTGCCGCTGAGGGGTTTCCCATCCACTATGGCTCCGCCCCCGAGCCCCGTGCTTAGTGTCACGTAGAAGATGTTATCGAGCCTTTTCCCGGCGCCGTAGAGGTGCTCACCTATCACGGCGGCGTTGCAGTCATTCATGATCTGGACGGGGACGCCGAACTCCTCACGGAGTGGAGCGACTATAGGTATGTGTTTGAAGGCGAAGTTTGGGGTGGCGCCGATCGCACCCTTGTTGACGTCGAGTGGACCGATCGAGCCCACGCCGATCGCGGCGGGATCACCGCCGAGGCTCCTTATCATCCTTGCAATCTGCCTCGGCACGCCTTCGGGGCCACTAAGCCGGTCAGTCGCCTCGGAGTGCTTGACCTTGAGGCTCCTAACATCGCCCAACGCCACGCGTATGTTCGTGGCGCCAATGTCCACGGCTACTAGGGACAACTCATGGAAAAAGGCGGCTAGGCGAATAAAAAGGAGTTACTTCGCAACGATGGTCGTGCGGAGCTTGCCGATGCCGGGGACCTCAGCCTCTAGCACGTCGCCCACCTTGAGGAAGTTGTCGGGCTTCGTCTTACCCTCGACCACGGGGCTAGTGTCGAGAGCCGTGCCCGAGCAGGTGCCGCCGCAGACGATGTCGCCGGCGTAGAGACACATGTCCCTGCTCAGCCAAGTGATCCACCACGGGTACTTCCTGATCATGCTCTCCATCGAGCCATTCTGACGGACCTTTCCGTTGACCGTCTGCTTGAGTTTGAGTTTGTAGACGTCGCCGATCTCGTCCTTTGTCACTATACAGGGACCCATTGGGGCGCAGCCGTCGAAGTTCTTGGCGAAGAAGAAGCCGTCGGGCCCACCCATCCTGCCGCCGTCGCGGATGCTCAGGTCGTTCACGATGGTGAAGCCGTAGATGTAGCCCTCCCCGTCCTCCTCCTTGATGTCCTTTCCCCCCTTGCCGAGGACGGCGCCCACCTCTACCTCGTAGTCGAGGCGCTGCGTCCTAGCGGGGTAGGGAGTGCAGGCGTCGGGGGCGATGACGTTGCGTGCCTGCTTCCAGAAGCCCCAAGCGTTGTATGTGCCCTCTTTCACCTGCTTCTTGATCTCCTCCACCGTCGTCGGACGCCCCATCATCTTCGAGACATCCGCGCTGTGGTCGTAGAAGTTCGCCCCAGCCATGGCGACCCTGCTAGCCGCGCTCGGAAGGGGTGCGTGCAGCCTCGCCTCATCAGCCTTGTAGACGAGCTTCTCGCCGTTGGAGGCGACCTTCGCCTTCTTGGCGTAGACTACAGCCTTAGCAGCCGCCTTCAGCCCAGCGTCTCCCTCCTCGATGAATGCGAGCAGACACGAGGGCACCTCGGCGTCAGCCTTGGCGCAGGCACGGGGCTCACCCTTGCTCTGCAGGAGCATCGCATAGGCGTGGTTGAGGTCGACGACAGAGCCATCCTCCAACCAGGCGCCGAGCCTCTTGTGCGGACCAAATACAACGAGTTTCATAAAGGTCGCTGAATAATCGCATCTACCCCACATTTAAGCCTGAGCAGCCGCTCACGCCGTCTCCCTCCCTACTGGGCACGCGTCGAGACACCTCGTGCATTCGACAAAGCTCCCTGCCGTGGGGCGGAGAATCAGCCTCCCCGCCATCTCCCTCACATCACCGTCAACGTCCATCGATTCGGGGCTCTCAAGCGCGTAGACTATGCACCTCTTTATAGTGATCTCGTGTGGCTTGAGCGCCTTCGTGGGACAGGCTCGGATGCACCTCGTGCAGTCGCCGCATAGATCACCTGAGAATTGCGTGTCTGACTCAAGCTCCGCCGAGGTGAGAACCACTCCCAGTCTCACTTTCGGACCATACTCCCTCGTGATGACTACGGTGTTCTTCCCCTGCATGCCCAAGCCTGCAAGAGTTGCAGCGCGCTTTAAAGGCAACCCGCCTGCTGGGACAGCGTCGAATCCCAACTCCTTGAGCCATCCGGCTAGTTGCCAAGCCTTCCTGCCAACGACCTCGGAAT
>DUKA01000167.1 GCA_013329615.1 Candidatus Bathyarchaeota archaeon | reverse complement strand
ACGCTCACCTTCCCCTTGAGTTCGTCCGCCGCCTTCATCGCCTCCTGCACCATGAGGCTGGTCGCCACGACGGTGACATCCTTTCCATCGCGGACGAGGTTGGCGACGCCCAGTGGGACCTCGTATGGCTCCTTGGGAACCTGCCCCTTGACTGGGTAGAGGAGGCGGTGTTCCATGAATATCTTGGGGTTCGGGTCACGGATGCTTGAGATGAGTAGCCCCTTCGCGTCGTAGGGGTTGCTCGGGACGACTACCTTGAGCCCCGGGGTGTGTGCGAATAACCCGTGGAGGCTCTCGCTGTGCGTGGCGCCGCTGCTGGTGCCCGCGCCGGTGAGGACGCGCAGCGTCATTGGGACGCTCACGGCTCCACCAGTCATGTACGGGGTCTTTGCGAACTGGTTGAGTATCTGGTCCATGGCGACGAGACCGAAGTCGACGAGCATCAACTCGACGACGGGGCGGTAGCCCACGATGGCGGCTCCGACGCCGGCGCCTATGAATGCGGTCTCCGTGATCGGTGCGTCGCGGACGCGCTCGCGCCCGAAGCGCTCCTTTAGCCCCTTCGTCGCCTCGCGCCACTGGCTGGAGACGTTCTCGCCGAAGACTATGACCTTGGGATCGCGTTCCATCTCGGCGACGTGTGCCTCGTTGAGGGCTTGCCCGAATGTTATCTCGCGTGCGGGCATCCTAGTCCGCCTCCTTGAAGACGCAGGTGTAAGCCTGATCCGGTGTTGGCTCGGGGCTCTTTATGGCGTAGTCGATCGCCTTCTGGACGTTAGCTGCTTCCTCCGCCCTTATCTGCTCGTCTAACTTTCGGGGCATCCTCGGCTTTAAGAGGTCTATGGGGTCCCACTGGCGTTCCTTCTCGTTGGACTCTAGGCGTCCCTCGAGGTTGCCTTCGAGCTGGTGGACCTTGAACTCGAGGAGGGTGGGTCCCTTCCCGGCGCGTGCGCGTCTGACTGCTCTCCCCGCAGCCTTGTAGACGGCATCCACGTCCCAGCCCGTGACGGTGTAGCCTGGCATAGCGTAGTTCTTGGCGCGCAGGCTGACCTTATCGATGCTGAGCTGGGGGTAGTCTATCTCGTGCCCGAGCATGCGCTGTACCTCTGGGCTGCTGTTCTCGCAGACGAAGACTATGGGGAGGTTCCAGCAGGCGGCGAGGTTGAGGGTCTCTTGGACGCCTCCTTGGTTGCTTCCGCCTTCTCCAAAGTATGAGACGGCGATCTTGCGTTTGCCTTCTAGCTGGTCGGCGAGTGCGTAGCCGGCTGCGGTGGGGACGCTTCCGCCCACGATCCCGTTTGCGCCGATGGCGCCGACGCTCGGATCGAATGTATGGTATGGCCCCGCCTTACCGTGATTGAAGCCGGTCTGCTTGCCCATGAGCTCCGCCATGAGCCGGTCGAGGCTGCAGCCCTTAGCGATGAGGTGCCCGAGGGCGCGGTGGGTGGAGCCGATCTGGTCGCCCTTGCGCAGGTGAATGGAGACGCCGGCTGCTACGGCTTCCTGGCCCGTGTAGAGTCCGAAGCGGGCGGGTATCTTCCCCTCTTTCGTTAGTCTCCTCACCGCGTTCTCGAAGGTCCTTATGCGGACCATTACGCGGTATATCTCCGCTGTCTTGGCTTCGTTTAGGCTCATGGTGTGTTCTGTTCTCTTGTGGGGTGATGCGGATTTAGGGTTAACTGGTGGCGCGTGTGTGCGCTTTTTTGGCGCCTTCGTCGTCGCCGCCACGTTTTCGGCGATTTGAGCCTGTATTCCGGTTTGGGGTCGTTTTCGGGCGCTGTTGGTGGCGACGGGTGACGGGGTTACGTCGTCACGGCGAGGCGATTTAGGGGGGAAATTGGGTCCCGTTTCGGATGTCGCCTTGTGTGGCGAGCTACTGGTATATTGTGATGAAGTCCTCTTTCTCGGCGACATCCATAAGGTCTTTGTCGAAAGTCAGAAGGTACTCTGCCTTTGCTTCCTTGGCTGTCTGTATCTGCGTAGCATCGGCCACGTATATGTGGTGTTTTATGGAGAGCAGCCACGATCGCCAGAGTACTTCCATGCTTACCGGGTACATCTGTAGATTGTTCATCATGCTCATCTTCCTCGTCTCCCCGATGAGGTCTATGATGACGTTTGTCGATTCCTGCTGACCTATCTTGCCAAGTCGCTCTTTTCGGTCTATGACGCCGATCGTCTCCCCGATGTTCCAGATGGAAAAGGCTATTTTGATTCGACCGCGTTCGGCTTCCCTGTATACCGCGTCGAGCGTATCCGATCCGGGCTCGCTTATGTAGCGCTTTACGAGGCTACTGCTGTCAAGATATACGGTTCGCACGTCCGTCCCTCATATCTCGCAGGATTTTCTCGGAGCCTTCGGTTGATGTAGGGCGCCTTTCCTCGATCTCACGCAGGCTCGGGTACGGGATTTCGTCCCATCCCATCTCTTTGGCGAACGCCTCTAGGATGGCCTCGCCGTCGAATGACTCGGCAGCGTCGCTGAATAGTTCGCTTAGGCTCCGCGAGTCGCCGTATAGGTTCTGTGCCGTCCTCTTTATCCTCGTTAGTCTCTCCTCGTCGACGTTGATGGTGGTCTTGACGGTAGTCGTATGGCTCACCTTATGTATGGTTGTATGGCTTACCTTACTAATATGGCTTGTTGCAGACAAGGGTTTATTCTGGTTGGGTTAATTATGGGTCTGTATGTCTCCGGTGGGCGGGCTCAGGGCGCGGCTGCTTGAGAGGCTTACCCCTGAGGAGGTGGAGACGCTGGGTGCGAGGGACGCCCTCTCCATCGAGCACGCTGATAAGCTCCGGGAGAATGTGCTGGGACTCCTGCACGTGCCGCTTGGCGTCGTCGACGGGCTCACGTTGAACGGGCGAGGATTCATGGTGACCCTCGCGATTGAGGAGAGGGGCGTCGTGGAGATGGTGCGCCGCGGCGCGGGACTCGCCGCCTACTCGGCGGAGAGCAGCGAGCAGATAATGATGGGGCAGATTCAGGTCGTCGGCGTCCCCGACGTCGGTGAGGGCATCCGTAGCGTCCTCGCCGAGAGGGCGAACCTGCTCGTCGAGATGAACGCCGTCTCCACGACCCGCAGAGCCCTCGACCTCACGGCGCGCGGGCTCGACACAGAGGCGGGGCCGATGCTCATCGTCGAGGTGCACGTCGACGTGAAGGACTCGATGGGGGCGAACGTGGTCAACTCGATGTGCGAGGTTATCAGGCCCGCCGTCGAGGCGCTGACCGGTGGGAGAGTCAACATGGCGATCCTGACTAACCTCTCGACGGGGCGCATGGTCAGGGTGCACGCCCGCGTCCCGGCTGGACGACTCAGCGACGGTGTGATCGATGGCGTCGTGAAGGCTTCCGCCTTCGCCGAGGCGGACCCGTACCGCGCAGTCACCCACAACAAGGGGATAATGAACGGCGTCTCAGCCGTCCTCCTCGCCACGGGGAACGACACGCGAGCAGTCGAGGCGGGGGCACACGCCTACGCGTCGCTAAGAGGGGCATACAGGCCACTCTCGAAGTGGAGGCGGAGCCCCGACGGCGGCCTCATGGGGTACCTCGAGATGCCGCTGAGCGTAGGAACGGTCGGCGGCGTGGTCAACACCCACCCAATCGCGAAGATCAACCTCAAGCTGCTCAGTGTCACGACCGCGGCTGAGCTTGGACAAGTTGCGGCATCCGTTGGACTCGCGTCGAACCTCGGCGCCCTCTACAGTCTCGTATTCGAGGGTGTGAAAAGCATACAATGAACATCTCGATGAGTTTAATAACTACCTAATTAATATTTAATAAATAATAAACATTCTATATCTTAAGTATTTGTTAAATATTAGAACTTCCGGTTGTAGGTTGTGGGCGCATAAAAATTGCATATTTTGTATATGGATGCTTCTGGTGATCCTGGAGAACATCAGCCCGGTAAAAATTCTAGATATTATGTTCTTTGTGGGTTAGCTTGTCAACCTGTTGTAGTCCAACAGTTAGCTGCACAATTTGATACGGTTATTGCTACACATTTTACTAATGTGGGAATAGAACCTCCTAAAAAATTACATTATTGGGAATTGATATCGAATAAGAAACCTTATGATAAAATTGATAAAAATAAATTAGCTAATGATGTTTTTGATCTTGTTCAAAAAAACCGTTTTGATCTCCTAGGTGTTTGTTTTGATAAAGTGAAGTGTAAACGACGTCCCGTTGTTGATCATGCACTTGAAGCTATGACCATGCGTTTTCAAACCTATCTTGAAAAGCATAATGATCTTGGTATGATGATTGCAGATAGAGAAGACGAAAATGTACAAAAATCTCTCCAAGCTCTTTTTAAGCGGTTTAAAACTAGTGGGACGCGTTTTAAAAAGATAAAAAGTATTCTAGACGGATTGTATTTTGCCCCCTCTAGTAATTCCCCTTGTTTACAAGTAGCTGATTTTTGTGCCTATGCAATACGTTGTTCCCACGAACGGGGAGCTAATGAACGATTAAAACAAATTGAAGAAAAATTCAATGGTAGCGGAGGCATTAGAGAACTCCCGTAACCGCCGGGGGGGTGATTTTCATCTCCCCAACGAGTAGCTTTTCAGCCGCTCTCCCGGTAGTCGATTAGGAAAAGGTAATGGGGGTAATTTAAGTTTTTGTATAGTAAATGTTCGCTACATTTTTCTATTAATTATTAATATTTTTTTAAAAAAAGGGTAATATTTACAATTACTTCTTCTTGATGATGATGGTGGTC
>DUKA01000074.1:2797-4592 GCA_013329615.1 Candidatus Bathyarchaeota archaeon | reverse complement strand
ATCGCCTTGGAGTTGAGCATCTACCGATCAGCGCAGCATACTATGGATATGAAATTAAAAAGATGACCGGGTGAACAAGAGTCTAATACTGTGCCTAAAGCAGGAACGAGGAGAAAGACTTCTAAAAACGTCTCAGAGAGCCTTCAGCATCTCCCCGACGCGCACTATCCTGATCCCCTGATACTCCCTCAAACCTAGGAGATGCCCGTCCCCTGTAACTATGTAATCGGCTCCACCCGCCAACGCCGTGGCGAGGACCACATCATCATCGGGATCCTCCGAGATAACTTCGGGGATCTTCTCAACTTCCGATACAATGAATCGCTTCACTAATATGCCGAGAAATTCATCGACCCGACTCCGAGTGAGTCCGAACTTGCGCCTCGATAGAACATCCTCCAACTCGGCGAGCATCTGCCTCGACGAGACCGACTCATGCTCTCGAAACAGCCGGATTAGCAGCCGCCTCGGTTTCCCGTGGCCGATGAGGGCCGAGATCAGGACATTCGTGTCGAGGACGATGCGCATATCCTACCCGACCTAAGCCTCTCGGTTCTCTCGCCTGTAAGCCTGGATCTCAGCCAGAATCTCCCGCTCTGTCGGCCGCCTCACGTCCTTGCGAGTTTCATCGATTTCCGCTAGGAACTCCTTGAGGTCCTCTACGAGGGGAGGTATCTCAAGTTTCGTCATCACTATCTTATCCCCCTTCCGGTACAGGACCAGCTTTGTCTTCGGGGTTATTTGTAGGTCCTCTCGTAGCTGCTGGGGTATGACTATCTGGCCCTTTGTCCCCACGACGGCGATCTCCGGTTCCTCACCCATTTCTCGTCAGTATAACTTTCATACTACCGCGATAAATAGGTTTTCAATCCACC
Organism: Candidatus Bathyarchaeota archaeon; assembly: GCA_013329615.1. Classification (GTDB taxonomy): domain Archaea; phylum Thermoproteota; class Bathyarchaeia; order TCS64; family TCS64; genus UBA8941; species UBA8941 sp8941u. Next base: position 3,717 of record DUKA01000074.1, on the reverse strand, counting down.
GCGGTCGGGTGAACAGTGATCAAAACAGAGAAAACCATTTCAAAGAAGTGACTCGAGGTACAGAGATTCAAAAAACTCGATTTAAACACTAATAAACTCTCGGGCGGATGAGCAGGGTATCCCGCGCTCCTTTGACGCCCTCTTCAGACTCTTGTCCTCGGTAACCAGCGTAGCATCAAGTCGAATGGCTGCCGTGAGGTAGCTTGAGTCGTAATAGCTGAGGTTGTATTGGTTCGCGTTCTCCAATACACTAAGGCGCTCCGCCAACTCGGTCTGGGACTCGACCTTTAACCGGAGCAGTGTCTCGTGGTACGCTGTGAGCAGAATCCGAGCCTCTCCCTCGGTCAGTTTCTTGAAGAGGTGAAGGTCTTTCCAGACGGCGTTCCCGAGTTCATAGGCGGCGATCCAGGTCGTGAATATGTTTACCTCATCGTCATTCACCGGGACTCTGCCCGCCTGTGTGAGCAGAATTATGCTGTTCGCGTCGAGGAGAAGCTTCAACGCTCGTCCCTACCGGACCTGATAAGCTCGACGAGGTGATCCTCAGGGATCTTTTGCAGTATCTTGGAGGCCTCCTTGAGGACCGCTTGATACTCCTCCTCGTCGAGTCTGTGTACCTCGTGGGCTACGGCCTCGTTTATTAGCCGGTTTATGTTTACGCCGTATTTTCTGAGCTTCTCCTTGTGCTCGACGGGTATCTTGGCGGTGATCGTCGCCTGCTCGCCCATAGTATTACCAATTAATTATTACTTGGTAGGTATTAATAATTGGATCGGTGCCTATCGATGCACTTATGTCTGTTTTGCCCTTCGGTACGCCCCGCGAAGTAAGGCAATCTGACCGGCGTGGTAGACGAGTTCACCGACGAGCATGTTTACCCCCTCGACCCTCCTGTGTGTCTTACCCCAGAGGGGGATCGT
>DUKA01000074.1:0-2714 GCA_013329615.1 Candidatus Bathyarchaeota archaeon | reverse complement strand
CGGAGTATCTTGCCGGCGGTGTTCATCTCGGGGACGGGGTGCCAACGCAGCTCATCCTCGGTGACGCCCCTGAGAGACTCACCCAACCTACCGTAGGCGTGCTCAGTGAACTCGACGAAAATCTTCATTGTATTGGACAGTGGGTTGGCGACTATACAATGGTTCCTGCTCCAAAAGCACACGATGTAGCTTGGATCCATCATCATCCACGATGAGTGGGGATTAACGCGAGATGAACTGTGACGGCTATAGCGATGAAGGCAAGCGCGAGGCTCATCGCCCAGTGCTTAGAGACATACAGTATCGAGTAGGCAATGCTCGCCCAGAGGATAGAGAGGGTCAACAGCTTCGAGCCCAGCGGTATTCCCCGCCCATCGCGGTAATTCCTGAGATATTCGCCGAAGTACCTGTTCTCGAACATCCACCGGTACATCCGCTCCGAGCTTCGGAGGTATAGGGCGGCGGCGAGAAGCAGGAAGGGCGTCGTTGGTAGGACGGGGATGAAGACGCCGACTGCCCCGAGTATGAGGCAGACCGTCCCCGCGGCGAAGAAGACAACGCGAAAAAGCCTCCCGCGCCCCATGATAGAGTCGGGTTCCCAACGTCACACGATTTAATATGGATATGCCCATCAGCGTCCTTTATCTCCCCACACAACGCATTGAACACCCATTGAAGGTCCTCAACCGGGAGCTCATCATCCTCTTCATAGTCAACGTCGCCATAGGGATGACGAGCCAGCTCGTGCAGCCGCTCTTCCCCCTCTACCTCAAGGAGATAGGGGCCACCGACATCCAGAACGCCCTGGTCATCAGCGTGGGCAACCTGACGTCGACTCTCCTCATGCTGCCGAGCGGCGCGTTGATGAACAGGTTCGGGAAGAAGGCGTTCCTCGTACTCGCCTCGCTGACCTCGGGGGTCTCCGTGCTCCTAATGGCGTTCACTGGCAACTGGGCAGTCGTCATCCCCCTGAATATGCTGCTGAACGCCTCGACTTGCTTCTTCGTGCCGTCGCGGCTGGCGATAATCGCGGAGAACGCGACGCCGACGAACAGGGCGTACCTCTTCGGCGTCATGAACCTCGCTTGGCCCATCGGGGGCATCATTGGGCCTCTGCTCGGGGGGTACCTCGCCGAGACAGTTGGCTGGGGGAGCGTCTTCATGATCGCGGCGGCGGTGAGCCTCGTCGCCATATACCCGTCTCTGAAGGTGAGGGACGAGGGTAGGACTGAGAGGCAGTCGGCGGAGAAGGAGAGGGGGGAGTCCATCAGGGACAAGAGGTACTTCGGCTCGATATCGACGCTGTTTGGGCTCCAGGTGCTCGTAAACACGAGCATGGCGGGGGTGAACATGATACTCCCCATCTACCTCAGCGACAGGTTCAGCTTGAGCTACGCGTTGATCGGCGCGTTCTTCACGGGCTCGAACGTCCTGCTCGTCTTCACGCAGCTTGGCGGGGGCTACATCGCCGATAGGTATGGGAGGAGGAAGTTGCTCCTCATATGCGCGGCGCTGGCGCCGGTTGCCATAGCGTCCTGGGTCCTATTCGACAGCTGGGTCGCGCTCCTCGGGATATACTGCGTCGCCTTCGGTTTCTGGAGCCTGACGTGGCCGCCGATACTGGCGATACTTACGGATGTTCTGCCCCCGCGGCTTCGTGGCACGGGCTTCGGGTTGAACATGACGGGGTCTCGGCTCGGCTTCACGCTTGGACCCATCGTGGCGGGTATGCTCTACCTCGTGCCCGGGTCGTCTATCCCCTTCCTCGCCGCCGCGGGCATCTACGCCCTCTGCTTCCCCCTCACGTACCTGTTGAAGGATAGGAAGGCGGACGGAGCGAGTTCATAAAAACGGTGGCGGGCCCGGTGGGATTCGAACCCACGACCATCAACTCCGCAGGCTGATGTCATATCCTGGCTAGACCACGGACCCAGCACCCAAACAGACCTGTTTCTCCTAGATAAGCTCTACCCAGAGACTTATACCCGGGTCCGGCGGGCTGATACTTATGGCGTCCGGCGGCGACAGGGCGGGGCTCCTCAGGGTCCTGTATGTCACCATCTTCCTCACCGCGACGGGGCTCGGCACCGCCAGCTTCATGCTCCCCGTCTTCGCCACTAGCCTCGGCGCCAACTACGTCGACCTCGGCCTCATGGGCGCACTCAGGAACGTCGTATACACCGTGATGACCCTCACCGTCGGTTACCTGCTGGACCGCTTCGAACGCATACGCATCTACATCACAGGCATGATCATCGGGGTCGCGGTAGTCGCCATCTTCGGCATCATAACACAGATCACCCTACTCATAGCGTGGAGCAGCCTCCTCGGCCTCGTCTCCGCCGCGTTCTGGGTCACCGCGAGCACAATCACAGCCAACATCTCGCCGCCCGAGAGGCTCAGCCAATCCATGGGCAGGTACAATCTTAGCTGGATACTCGGCTTCGTTGTCGGCCCCACCGCCGGGGGATACATCCTAGAGGCGTACGGGTACCAGACGCTCTACCTCTGTCTCGCGGCCGTGATACTCGTGAGCATCGTGGTGATACAGTGGAAGATCAGGCCGGCCATAACCCTCCACAACAGGAGCGGCTCGAAGGGTCTCAGCCTCGCGCCACTTAAGAAACTGGGCCTCGCCTACCTGACCCTGATCCCCTTCACGTGCATACTCGGCATCTACATGGCCATCATGCCGGGATACCTCAAGCTCGTCG
>DUKA01000161.1:5852-10927 GCA_013329615.1 Candidatus Bathyarchaeota archaeon | reverse complement strand
GCACTACCACCAGCTCAAACCGAGCAGCCGGGGGCGCCCCGAGTACAGGACGCAGATGGGTTTCCCTCACCCGTGGCCGGGTGGCTGGTGGAGGCTACGCGACGTTGTCGAGCAGCAGAAGACAAGCGCCATCGCGATGCTGACCGCCGCCTCTCGGTTCAGGGAGACGCTCCTCCGGAACATGTACCTCAAGGCGACCCACTCACTCGAGAAAGGCGTCAAGGAGGCACCGTACGCCTTCGTCGTCAAGCCCGAGCAGCACGACGAGCTCACCGCCTACAAGCTGCTGAAGACTTTGATGGACATGGGTGTCGAGGTGCAGAGGAGCCAGAGGGAGTTCACGGCGGATGGCGTCACCTATCCTCGTGGTACACACGTCGTCTTCGCATCCCAGCCGTGCAGACCCTATATAGTGTCGCTCCTCAAGAGGACGTTCTACCACGTTGGACCGTGGAGCAAGAAGCCCGACGGCACACCTCTGACACCCTACGACCTCGCCACCTACACGATACCCGAGTTCATGGGCGTCAGGCTGCAGGAGGTCGAGAAGCCCTTCGAGGGCACATTCGAGGCCGTCCCGAGCCTCAGGTTCCCGAGGGGAGACATCGCTACCAACGCGCCGAATGGTTGGCTCCTCGACGTTGCATTAAACGACGGTTACGCCGCCGTAAACAGACTCCTAAGACGGGGCATCGAGGTGAGAAGGCTCACCGCGCCGACCACGGTCGGCGGGAAGATGTACGCCCCCGGCTCATGGCACATAGTTGGGGAGGACGCACGCGATGAGCTTGAGAAGATGTCGCGCCGCTACCACCTCGTCTTCGATGCCGCGCCCGGTGGCGGGCTTGCCGAGAGGCCGACGAGGGCTTTGAAGATAGGCATATACCAGCGCTACTTCGGCGGCAACACCGACGAGGGGTGGACCCGCTGGCTGCTGGAGCAGTACAGGTTCCCATACAAGACGGTGATGGATAAGGACGTTAAGCGGGGCAAACTCGCCGACAAGTACGATGTCCTCATCTTCCCAGCCGACGCCAAGGCCATGATCACAGGCGAGGGCGTCGAGGAGTACTACGAAAAAAGGTGGCAGGGCATAATGACTCCGCCTAAGCACCCAGTCGAGTACAGGAGCGGCATAGGCAAGGATGGCGTCGAGAAGCTCAAGGAGTTCGCTGAGGCCGGTGGCACCATACTATGCCTCGGAGAGTCGAGTGACTTCGCTATCGAGGAGCTAAAGGTCCCCGTCAAGAATGTCCTAGCCGACGTGAAGCCGATCGACTTTGTCTGCCCCGGCTCCACGCTCCATGTGAACGTCAACTCCGGGAACCCGCTGGCTTGGGGTGTGCAGGATGACCTGCTCATCATCTTCCGCAGCCACGGCGCCTTCGAGGTAAAGCCCAGCGGCCACAACGACGACTACGGCGTCGTCCTCAGCTACCCCGATAAGCGTATCATGGAGAGCGGCTGGCTGCAGGGGGAGGAGAGGCTCTCGCGAAAGGCGGCGATGGTGGAGGCGAAGGTTGGGAAGGGCAGGGTTGTGCTCTACGGCTTCGCCCCGCAGTACAGGGCGCAGAGCGACGCGGCCTTCAAGCTGTTTTTCAACGCGCTCGTCGGCTGATCCCTATATGCAATGCCTACATTTTACGCCTCAATCGCAGCAAAACCTTACATCGAAGACGTTTTATACGCAGACCCGCTTGCTTCAAGGATAAGTGGTAGATATGGACATTTCCAAATTCGCGAAGAAGGAGCTGCTAGCAATGGCAGCCGGTTCCTCGACACGTGTGAACGTGGCCCCGGACCCCAAGCTTATCAACCTAGGTGCTGGTGACCCCGACTTCAACCAGCCCAACATCATAAACAAGGCCGTGTACCAGGCCATGAAGGAGGGTCACACTCACTACGAGTTCACGGGTGTCCCCGAGTTCAAGCAGGCCATCGCAAACTATTACGGCAAGTACGGCGTCAAGATCGACCCCAACACCCAGCTCTGCCTAGAGTCTGGTGGTAGCCAGGCGATCTTCCGCGCCTTCGGCGCCATCCTCAACCCCGGTGACGAGATCATACTCCTCGACCCCGCATACCAGGGATACTTCTCGCCCGTATCCTACTACGGCGCGAAGATGGTACGCGCCCCCATGAAGAAGGATAAGAAGGGACTCTGGAGGCCGGACGTCAACGCCATCGCCAAGGTGTGCACACCCAAGACGAAGGCGGTCATGATCTGCAGCCCAGACAACCCCACCGGCGCGGTCTACACGGAGAAGGAGCTCAAGGCGCTCGCCGAGGTATGCGTTCAGAAGGACATCCTCTGCATCAGCGACGAGATCTACACTGAGTTCATCTGGGGTAGGAAGCCCTTCATCCCGACGATGAAGATCAAGGGCATGGAGGACAGGACGCTCGCCCTCATGAGCTTCAGCAAGACCTTCGCATGGACGGGTTGCCGCGCAGGTTACATCATCTCGAGCCCCGAGCTCATGAAGCTCGTGCAGGCCGTCCCAATCGGCATCATCGGCATGCCGGTACCCTTCCAGTACGCGGGCACGGTCGCCCTCGAGAAGGGATGGGGTTTCGTCAAGAAGATGAGGAAGGAGTACAAGAAGAGGATCGACTTCAGCGTAAAGAGGCTGAACGAGATCAAGGGTATCAAATGCCCCAAGCCTGAGGGTGCCTTCTACCTCTTCCCAGACATCAGCGCAGTCGGCATGCCAAGCGCAAAGTTCTCCCAGGAGCTCCTCCTGCAGGAGAAGGTGCGCAGCGCACCGGGCACGGGCTATGGTCAGGCCGCCGAGGGCCACGTCAGGTTCGCCCTCGTCGCCGACATGGAGCACCTCGAGGACGCCTGGAACAGGGTCGAGCGCTTCGTAAAGAAGAACGGGAAGAAGTAAACTTCCCAACCACTTTTTTAATACATTCTTTTAGATGGGGGCCGATTCGTAGGCCTTCTGGACTTCTGAGACGGCAAACCTGTAGGCGAGGAACGATAGAGTGATACCCATCGTGGCGACCGCCACGGCGTTTATGACCCATCTCCACGCCCCAAAATCAAGCCTATCCAATAACTGCGGCGCCCCGTATGTCACTCCAACGACGGCGGCGAGTGCGACCATTCCCACGAGCATGCCGGTTGGGGAGACGAAGCGCGCCCTCGGCACCTCGGTGTAGTCGGCGAAGTGCGTTCCTACGGCGAGGCCGACGACCGCGGACTCCACGATCGTGGTGAGTCCGAATACGGTGATGAAGGCGAGCAGTAGCGGGCTGAGGTCGAGTATGAATGCGACGGCGGCGACTATGATCGCGAGCCCGGGTATGGCGGGGATCAGCGCCGTCAGTATCTTCGCCCTGGCGATCTCGCTGGCCGAGACGGGTGCGGAGAGGAGGTTGATGAAGCCGCTGCCCTCACTGCCTATGCCGACGGCGGCGACGTAAAAGCTCAGCAACAGCACACCGAACCCGGGGAAGGCGAAGAACATTATCCTCGTGCTGAGGGCCGTCCCCGGGGCGAAGGACTCGTCGAAGGTCCCGTTTAGCAGGTTGATCAGGACCATTATGAAGGGGAACGCGAGGAAGCTGACCATCTCCCTGCGCCTGAGGAGCCCCCTGAGGTCCTTCCTCACCAACGCTGACTCGGCGGTCGTCAGGCCGTGGAGCCTTGCGTCGGGTGCCTTCATCTTGCCCGGTGTGGAGTTGAAGGAAATTGTAACGGGCTCGGGCGACCAGTTCGCGGCCCTTGCCCGGGCGCCGGCGTAGAAGAAGGCGCCCGTCAACATGATGCTAAGTGCAAGATACAGCGTCACCCCGACAACGTCGAGTCTGAGGAGCGAGATTATTGCGAGGCTCGGCCAGATGAGGGGGAAGAACCAACCCGCGCCAGCGACCGATGTGAACCACTCGGTCACCTTGAGGATGACGTTGAAATTGTAGATGCTGGAGAAGACGGCGATCATGAGGATGGATATGACGAGGCGCCCGAACATGGCGGTACTGCCGCTCCTTTTACTGATGCTGGAGGAGGCCCTGTTGAAGGCGACCCTGATTAACTCCATGCTGAAGCCGCCGATGAGGGCGCCGAAGATGCTCAGCGCCAGCGTGAGGAGCCACGCCCAGAGGGTGCCGGCGAGGACCGAGATGCCGAGTGTGGCACCTATGAGGATCGCGAGTATGGGGGAGCTGTAGTAGAGTGTGCAGAGGGTCGAGCCGAGCACGTAGTCCGCCGCGGATATGGGGAGCCAGTTGATCGCGTCCATCGAGACGTTGAAGACGGACTGGTTGAATTCGAAGAGTATGCCGTAGACGAGGCAGAAGAACATGGTCATCGAGGGCAGCACTACGAGGAACTGGGAGAGGTAGACGCCGAGTGTGGCTGAGTCTATGCCAGTCTCGTTGGCGATGAGATACGCCGCAAGCGCGGAGCCCAATAGGAAAATGCCGCCTAGTATGGCGTTTGTCGCCCCGCCGCTCAGCTTCGTCGAGTCCCTGTTCTTCGCCCGCGAGGAGGCGAGTACGAGCACCCGCGCGATCTTGACGACGACGCTCAGGTTCAACAGCGCCACCGCCTACGAGGCCAGCGCGTCCACTATCGGCTTAACGTCACTGGTGCCCGTGAGCTTAAGAAAGACCTCCTCGAGGCTGGAGCCCTGCATCCCGCTCATGCCGCGTAGCTCGGAGGCTGTGCCTTCGGCGAGCTTCTTCCCGTTGTAGAGGATGCCTATCCTGTCACAGATGGCGTCGGCTATCTCCATTACGTGCGTGCTGAAGATGGTTGTGACGCCCTCTCCGGCTAGCTTGTGGATGAGGTCCTTCATGATCCTGGCGGACTTGGAGTCTAGGCCGCCGAGGGGCTCGTCTAGGATGAGTAGGCGGGGCTTGCCGAGGAGGGCGGCAATTATCGCGACCTTCTGCTTCATGCCGTGGCTGTAGCCTCCTATCATCTCGTTCTCGTGCCCGGCGAGTTCGAAGGCTTCGAGGAACTCCCGTATGCGGGGTTCCTGTTGCCTCGTATCGAAGCCGTGTATTGTGCAGACGAAGTCGAGGTACTCGTACGCCGTGAGGAACTCGTAGAGGCGGGGGGG
>DUKA01000161.1:5183-5833 GCA_013329615.1 Candidatus Bathyarchaeota archaeon | reverse complement strand
CCCGCCGTGGGCTTGATGAGCCCCATGATCATCTTCATGGTTGTTGACTTTCCCGAGCCATTCGGGCCTAGGAGGCCGTATACGGTTCCCACTGGTATGGTCAGATCTAGGTTGTTTACAGCCTGTTTCTCGCCGAAACTCTTCGAGACCCCACTTACGATTACCGCCTCGCTCATGCCGAATCAGAAAAATGAGGGTCCGGCGCGACTTAATCTTACCTAATATTGTTTATAGGCGTCTATTTAGACTCTGAAAAATAAATAGGGGCTAGTCCTTGCCCCTGTTCTTCTCGGCGTACTGCTTCGCCATCTCGAGCGGCGGTTGTATCTCGTTGGGGATGGGTGAGACGTACTTCCTCCCGGCGAGCCGCTTGGCGTGCTCCTCCTTCGCCTTCTTCACGAGCTCGGGCTTTGTGAGGAAGTCGAGGACGGTGCCGGCGGTGACCTTGCTGCTGAAGATGAGGCTCTTGTGTCCTAGTCCCATGGCTCCGCAGGCTACCCACTGCCAGCTGTGCGCGGGGCTGCCGAGTGGGTAGGTCGAGGTGTTGTACTCGACGGCGGGTACGACCCAGCTGACGTCGCCGACGTCTGTTGAGCCTGCGCTGCAGTAGTCCTCGCCGTAGGGGTCGAGGACGTCGTCCGCCATCTCCA
>DUKA01000161.1:0-5155 GCA_013329615.1 Candidatus Bathyarchaeota archaeon | reverse complement strand
CGTTGATCTTTTTGGCGTAGGCGAGCTCCTCCTTCGTGTACTTGGGGGCGCCTATCTCCTTCATGTTGCCGACGATGACCTCGGATATCGCCCTGTTGGGGATTAGGTTGTAGAGACCCATGATGAACTCGACCTTGAGGGTTGTCTCCGTCATCAACGCGGCGCCCTCGGCGATCTTGATTATCCTCTTGTAGATGCCGTCGAGTTGGTCGCGCTGCGGCGCACGGATGTAGTACCAGCTGCGGGCGTAGTCTGGGACGACGTTCGGCTGCCCTCCGCCGACCTCGATGACGTAGTGGAATCGCGCCTCCTGGATGACGTGTTCGCGGAGGTAGTTGACGCCTACGTTCATGAGCTCGATCGCGTCTAGGGCGCTTCTGCCCTGCTCGGGGCTGCCCGCGGCGTGGCTCGTCTTGCCGTAGTAGTGGAACTTGACGCCGTTGACGGCGGTGCTGCTGCCGACTGTGGCGGTGTTGATCGAGTCGGGGTGGTGGCTGATGACCGCGTCGATGCCGTCGAAGAGGCCGGCGCGCACCATGTAAACCTTGCCGACGAAGTTCTCCTCGGCGGGGGTGCCGAAGAATTTGACTGTGCCCTTGATGCCCTTCTTCTCCATCTCGTAGCGTGCAGCGATGGCTCCGGCGACGCCGCTCGTGCCGTGTATATGGTGGCCGCAGCCGTGCCCCGGCGCGCCCTCCTTCAATGGCGTCTTCACTGGCTCAACCTTGTTGCTTATACCGGGCAGGGCGTCGAACTCACCCATGATGCCTATTACGGGCTTTCCGCTGCCCCACGTTGCGATGAAGGCGGTCGGCATGCCCGCCACGCCCGCCTCCACCTTGAAACCATGCTTCTTCAACTCGTCCTGGAGTAGCTTCGAGCTCTTCGTCTCAGTTAATCCGAGCTCGGCGTAGCCCCAGATCGTGTCGGCGACCTCTATGATCCTCTTCTGGTTCTGGTCGATCCAGCCCCATGCAGTATCCTTGGCCATGGGAGAAAAAGGGGTGGCTGGGGATGTATAAGCTCAACTAGTCCAAGGGAGCCGATCACAGATACGTTTCCGGCTCTTTTCTATCAGGGAAGGCGTCGTGTAGCCACATAGCCTCCCGGGCGAAGAATGGATGTGTCATCACCCTCGCATCCGTCGGGCAGTTCTTGATGCACGCGTAGCACCTCATGCAGGCGTACCTCTGCGTCTCGACGGTGGGCCCGATCGTGATCGCCTCGTTGGGGCATACCTCGATGCACAGGCCACACTTCGTGCACAGTTCTTCCCTAGTAGTCGGCGCTGCTGGCTCATGGCCCGGTTTCGGCGCGCGGGACTTCCGAAACTCGTCCCTGTATGGGCGGACGCCGGGCACGACTACAGGCGAAACATCGCCGATACTCGGAGCCGCTTGTAGCTTCTCCCTGATCCTTGCACCGAACTCCGAGGCTTTTTTCAGGTCTGAGCTATCTGGGCGCCCCTCCGCGATGAGGACCTCGGGGGTGCTGAATGAGTGTTCGGCGACGAAGGCGCCGCCGGCGATGGGCTTGAACCCGACCTCTGAGACAAGATCAGTCAACTCGATTAGGGCGTCCTCGTATGCCCTGTTCCCGTAGACGACAATTGTAACAGCGGGGGTGTCATGGGCCTTGAGTCTGCGCAGTCTCTTCGAAGCCTCGAGGGGTATGAGCCCGGCGTAGACCGGGGTGCCAATTATCGTCAGCTCGTCGCTGAAGTCTTTGAAGTCCCTCGTCTTCGCCTCGGGGCGCGTGAGGTCGATATGCTCAACAGGTGCGCCGACCCCCTTCGCCACTTCCTCGATGATCCTCTTCGTCGAACCCGTCGGGGAGAAGTAGACGAGTTTTACCCGATTGATCTTCATCTCGACTACCTCAATCGAAGGCGCTGACTACGACGAGCGTCTCCCCCTTCTTGACGGAGTAGAAGCAACGCGCCATGCTGACTATCCCCTCCTCGGGAGCCACGGCGACCTGTATGGTTTTCCCGAATAGGTCCTTCACGATGCCTATCCCGTCGCCCGCTTTCACCTCGTCGTCCAGCGGCACGGATGGGTGCCACGTGCCGTCGCCGGTGGAGAGGACCCTGAGGCGCCTCCTGCTTACGCTGTGGTTCCAGTACTTCGGCTTCCCGGGGACGATGCCCATGTGGTGTAGAACATTCATAATGCCCTCGTAGTGGAAGTCGATCGCGTCCTTCCTAACCGGGCATGGTGTCCCCGCCTCGGGCATGATGGTCGGTATCCCGTAGATGCTCTGGGCGCTCAGACTCGCCCCGCCCCCAGCTGGGAAGACGTGTGTGAGACCGCATGGGAAACACGATGCGAGGACGAGCGCCTCCGCGTTGACGGCGGCGTCCTGCCCCTCGGCGGCGACCACGAAGCCCCTGATGTCCTCGTCTATGTCCCCGCCGTGGCAGTCGACGAGGGCGTCGCATCTGGACGCGACCTCCTCGAAGGCGACGTGTGCTATTCTCTTCGTTAGCGTCCCCTTGGGGTCGCCGGGGAAGACGCCGTTGAGGTTCAGCCCGTCGACGGGGCTCGTGTACTGCTGCCTCGCCTCGAACTGCGGCCTGTTGAGGACGGGTATGGCGAGGACCGTCCCGCTCATCTCGGCTGGTTCGAGGGCGCCTATGATCCTCGTCACCGCCTCTATGCTCGCGAACTCCGTGCCATGCGTGCCCCCGATGAGGCCGAGTGTCTTCCCAGCGGATACGCCGTGGATGATGGCGATCGGCACCTTGAACTTCTCGTCCCCTACGTCGAGGAAGCCCATCGACTTCTCCCCCGGCCTCGCCGAGACGCCGCCTTGAACCATTGGGGTGAGAGGTGAAGCCGATGGCTAATAAAACGATGGCTTAAAACGGTGAAAAAACCGTATCCTTCACCCCTAGTTTCAAATATAGAACCGACAATGACCAAGCCGTCCTATCCATGTTTGATCTAGTCGTGAAGAACGGGAGGATCGTCGACGGCACCGGCTCCCCTTGGTTCAGGGCCGATGTCGCCATCGAGGGAGGTGTGATCGCCGAGGTTGGCGGGAACCTGAAGGGCGAAAAGACGATCGACGCCTCCGGCCTCGTCGTCTCCCCCGGCTGGATAGACATCCACATGCACGCCGACCACACAATCCTCGGGAACACGCGCCTCGAGAGTTACATCCACCAGGGGATAACCACCGCCACGATGGGCAACTGCGGCCTCAGCATGTACCCGCTCCACAAACACAGGGACGAACTCATAGCATACCTGAAGCCCTTCACTTCGGGCCTACGCCTCGGCTGGGACTGGGACACCATGGACGACTTCATCAAGCGCGTCGAAGCCGTGGGACCCGGGATCAACCTCACACCGTTTGTCGGGCACGGCAGCATAAGGATCAACGCGATGGGTTTCGATGACAGACCTCCGACCGACGCTGAGTTAAGGGGGATGAAGGGGCTCCTACGTGAGGCGTTAGGGCAAGGTGCCTTCGGTATGTCTACGGGGCTCGGTTACCCCCCCGGGACATTCACCAAGGAGGATGAGCTTGTCGAGCTCGGCGCCGTCCTCAACGAGTACGGTGGCTTATACTCGACGCACATGCGTGGCGGCGTGGAGAACCTCGCCGATACCATACGGCTCGGGCACAGGGCGGGTTTACCAATCCAGATAAGCCACCTTGGCAGTAGCTGCGCCTCGAACCCCGAGCTTAACAAGCGCCACGGTGAGACGACCCTTCGGGCGCTCGACGAGGCACGTCTGAAGGGCTTAGACATCACAGCGGATATCTACCCATACACGGCGGGCTCAAGTCTACTTAGTCAGGTCATACCCGACTGGGCTCAGGAGGGGGGCGTAAAGAAGATGCTCGGGAGGCTCCGTGACCCCGAGGTCCGGGAGAGTATAAGGGGGGAGTTCGAGGGCGCGGCCGGTCGCAAGGGGAGGGACCTGAACAAGGTCTATGTCACCTACGTTAAGTCGGCGGCAAACAAGTGCTTCGAGGGTATGAGCGTTGCGGAGATCGCGAAGGCACGGGGGGCTAACGGAGTCGACGCCCTCTGCGACCTGCTCATCGAGGAGGAGGCCGAGGCGATGAACATCACCTTCTGGGGCGAGCAGGAGGACGTCGACACACTCGTGAAGCACCCGGCGGTTATGCCTTGCAGCGACGGATGGGCACATGCCCCCTACGGCGAACTCGGGCAAGGGAAGCCCCACCCACGTTGCTACGGCGCCTTCCCCCGATACCTCCACACATACACGGTGGAGAAGGGGTTCTTCACGCTGGAGGAGGCGATCAGGAGGATGACGAGCATGCCCGCGGCTCGCCTCGGATTACAGGATCGCGGCATCATAAAGAGCGGGATGGCGGCGGACCTCACGGTCTTCGACCCAGCGAGGGTGAAGGACACGGGCACATTCGAAGACCCGCACTGCTACCCTGAGGGCATCCCGTTCGTGATTGTAAACGGGCGGATCGTCATCGAGAAGGGAGAGCACACTGGGGTGCTCTCGGGAAAAATCCTGCGTAAAAGATAGGCGTGGTAGCGCTACCCCTGCTTCGCCGCCTGCTCACGGGCGACCGCGAGCGGTGGACCTATCTCTTCGGGCACGGCGCACCTGTATTTTCTGCCTTGCATCTTCTTGGCGTGCTCCTCCCTAGCCTCGGCGAGCAGTTCCGATTTGGTGAACAGGTCCAGCGCCGCACCCGCCATTGTCTTCGAGGCGAAGATGAGGCTCTTATGCCCGAGGCTGGTGCCGCTGCAGGCGACAGTCTGCCAGCTGTGCCCGGGGGCGCCGAGGACATGAGCTGCTGTGCCGAACTCCATCGTCGGTATCTGCCAGCTCACGTCCGAGACGTCGGTCGAGCCTCCGCTCACTTCGCCCTCGTTCCATGGGTCGAGGATATCCGTCACGATGTCCACGTCGACGTATCTCTCCCAGTTGGGAAGCTTCGACTTGCGCAGGTTGTCGATCTTCTGCTCCTTGGGGAAGCTCTTAGCGATCTCGGCTGCGAAGGCGAGGTCATCCTTCGTGTACTTGGGGGCGCCGATCTCCCTCATGTTGGCGACGACGACCCTGCTCAGCGTCTTGCTCGGGAGCAGGTTGTAGACGCCTGTGAGGAACTCGACCTTGAGGGTGGTCTCCGTCATCAGCGCGGCGCCCTCCGC
>DUKA01000101.1 GCA_013329615.1 Candidatus Bathyarchaeota archaeon | reverse complement strand
CCTTTCCTGTTTAACTTCTCGCACCCGTCCCCGGTTATCAGGTAGCCGTCCTCGACCCGCAGGCCGCCCCACGGCGCGTTGAAGACGGGTATGTCGACGGAGATCACCATGTTTTCCCTCAGCACCTCGCCGCTTCCCGGTCCGAATATCGGCGGCTCGAACTCGACGACGCCGACGCTGTGTAACCCCGAGTAGAGGAAGTTCTCCCCGAGGCCTGCTTCCGCCATGATCCTCCTGCCCTCCGCCTCGACGAGTCTCCCCTGTATTCCGGGGTGGAGAGCCTCGTGGCACGTCGACTGGGCGTGGTAGGCCGCCTCGGCGGCCTTCCTTATCTCTTCGCCGGGTTCCCCGACCAGCACGGGTCTGGCGATTGCGCCGTGGTAGCCCTCGTAGCGTGGGGCGAGGGTGATGAGGACGAGGTCGTCTCCCCCGATCTTTCTCATGGTGGTTCTGGCGAGTATGGGGCGCGTGTTGGGGCCGGAGGCGACTATGGTGTCTATTCCCATTCCCTCTGAGCCGGCCCTCCTCATGGCGTACTCCGCCTCGGCGGCGACCTCTCTCTCGGTGACGCCCGGCTTCACGGAGGAGGTGGCGGCCTCCATGCCCCTCTCGGCGACGGCGTAGGCGTGCCTTATGACGGCTACCTCGGCGGGCGTCTTCACGGCCCTCAGGAGGCTGAGGTCGGCCTCGGCGTCGACCCACGCCGCGTCGGGCACCACGCGCCTCATGGCGGCCAGCGTCCTCTCCCCCATCGCGTCCAGCCCCCCGACGCCCACCCTCCGAATCTTGCTGATGTCGGTGAGGCCGTCGAGTATTTCCCTCAGGCCCCGTATCACCGCGTACGGGTAGTCCTCGTCGGGGTGCGTGAACTCCCTCAGGACGTGTATCTGGTCGAGCTGTCCGACGAGTCTGGCGTACTCCTCGCTCTCGGGGCCTGTCAGCATGTGCGGGTCGCCCTCGGGGAGGATGGCTACGCTGACGGGCTCGAAGTGGGGCTGGAACCCCGCGAGGTATCTGGCGTGTGCCGCCCCGGCGGTGGCGCGGTCGTCCGAGTAGGTCAGGACGAGGTCGTAGCCCTTATCCGCCATCAGCCTCTGGGTGGCTCTCCAGCGCCTCGGGTACTCGCTCTTGGGGATGGCTGGGTGTCCGGACGCCTGCATGGGATTCACGGAGTAAGTCGTGTTTTAAATATCATATAAAGCACTCATACTCGATTATTTGGTGGCTGATGATGAAGAGCAAAGTCTACTTCATGGATGACCGCTACAAGGCGTTGTCCTCAAGCATCCCCGCGAAGGCGATGCAGCTGTTCGACCACGCGGGCCTCGGTGACTGCTTCAAGCCCGGCGACTCCGTCGCCATAAAGTGCCACATGGGGGAGTGGTTCAACACGGGATACCTCCGCCCCATACTCATCAGGGTGATAGCCGATAAGGTGAAGGAGCTCGGGGGCAAGCCCTTCGTGACCGACACCACGACGGCGCCCTACTACTTCTACGGAGCACGCTGCACGGCGTCCTTCTACCTCGAGAACGCGGCGCGCAACGGCTTCACGGCGGAGACGATGGGGTGCCCGGTCATCATAAGCGACGGCATGTACGGGACGGACGACGTCAGGGTTGACCTGTCCGACGGGCTCCTGCTCAAGGAGGGGTATCTGGCGAGGGGGATAGCGGACGCGGACTCGGTGATAGTCGTTAGCCACTTCAAGGGGCACGGCAACGGCGTCTACGGGGGCAGCATAAAGAACGTCGCCATAGGCTGCAGCTCTAAGAGGGGCAAGTTCAACGTCCACCTCTGCACCCACCAGAAGGTGGGCTGGAACGGCTGGAGCTTCGACGGGAAGAAGTGCAAAGGGGAGGAGTGCCCCAACCACGTCGTGTGCAACAACCTCTGCCCCGCTGGCGCGCTCAAGATCGAGAAGGACGGGGCAACGTATGATGGTTCCAAGTGCATCGGGTGCTTCGGCCACCAGAGGCCCCTGTTCAGGTGCGGGCTGTGGGGCAGGGAGAAGTACGATGACTGGAGCAACTGGTTCCTCGTGGCGATGGCGGACGCCGCCGCCGGGTACGTGCGCCACATAGGGAAGGAGCGCATCGGCTACCTAACCTACGCCCTCGACCTGACGCCTGCCTGCGACTGCGTCCCCGGCACCGACAGGGCGGTACTCCCGAATCTCGGCGTATTCGCCTCCCGTGACATGGTCGCCATCGACATGGCGGCACTCGACATGTCGGTCCAGGCACACGGCATCCACGGCTCCGTCGCCGACGAGAAGCACGTGATGGAGCCCGGCCAGGAGAAGTTCACCGTGATAAACGGGATGAGCCAGTGGATAAGCCCGAACGCGTGCAGCCTGCTCGGCGCAGGCTCAAAGGACTACGAGCTGGTCACCCCGGAGGTATCCGGGGACGAGGCGGCCTTCACTCACCCCCTGCTCAAGCCCGAGAACCCTGCGGGCAAGCAGCTGGGTGAGGCGATGAAGCGCTTCGGGGGATGGACGCCGCCGGGTGGCTTCAAGTACAACGACAGCCCGAAGGTATCCCTCGACGAGCTTCGCAAGCGGTAACTTTCCTTTTTTCAATCGTTGTGGGTGGTCGGTGTGCCGGTCGTAACCCACCTTCTGTTCTAGGCAGCATTCAGCTATACGGGCTACCCGCGCCCCCTGCAGGAGGGACCCGGCGCCTATTCGCCCTTTCACCCTGCGGGTCGGCCGTCTCACCCCTGCCCCACGGCGTCCTCGCCCCTGACCGGGGCTCACAGCATTTGCCGGGGGAGGTGTCGTTTCTGTCCGGAGCCGACGCTCTCGCGCCACGCCTTTCAGCGTCGCAGCCCTGCTCGGTGGATGGAGTTTCCTCAGACCCTTCCGGGCCCGGCGGCCGCCCACCGGCTCACCGACCACGAGAAGATGGAGAAACGGGGTCTATAAGGCTACTGGGAGGCCCAGAAGTCGCTGGCGTGCGCCTCGCTGCGTCCCTTCGTATACGGACAGACGCTTATGCATGTGCTGCAGTCCATCCCGTTGTCGCACCAGTAATCGAAGCACTTCTCCGCGTCTATGTACCACTTCAGCGCCCCGGGACTGCTGCTCCTCGTCGCGGGCTCCCAGTCGGGGTTGTCCTTGAAGCTTATGGCGTCCACCTCGCAGACCTCGGCGCAACGCTTGCAGCCCCTGCAGAACTGGGTGACGCCGAATTCGATCGGCTTATCGGGGACGAGGGGAAGGTCGGTGAAGACCTTGAAGAGGCGGACGCGTGGCCCGTACTCGGGTGTTATGAGGAGCCCGTGGCGCCCCAGCTGCCCGAGCCCCGCGTCTATCGCCATCGGTACGCTCAGCCCAACGTTGTTCCCCGCGGGCACCGCCGTATAGCCGAGGTTCCTGATGAACTCGGCGAGCGTAGCCGAGACGAACGCCATTCGGGAGTAGCCGGCGCCCGTCGCCGCACCCGCCGGCGCCTCGGGGCTCGTCGCTATTCCCAGCTCGTCCATCTCGATTGCGCCGACGATGACCCACTTGACGCCCACGGGCATCTCGAGCGGGGCGAGGTCGACCCTCTTGTTGACCTGCATCCAAAGCGGGTTGTAGGCTGCTACGCCGACGAGGCTCGCGCCATATAGCTTCGCCGCCTTCTTCACCCTCGCCGCCATCTCGGCGGGGTCCCTGACACGGTACTTCTTACCATACCACTTCGTCCCCATGAGGCTCGGGCCGAGGGGACGCTCCATCCGCTCCCAACCCCACGCCTCCTGGAAGCACTCGTGCACCGTCCACGCTGCCTCGGCGAGGGCGTAATCGACGCGAGTGTAGCCGGGCTTGCCCTCGGCTATGTTGTGGAGCCCCGCCTCCTCCTCGCTCCTCATGTAACCCGCCCAGCCCGGGTCGTTGCCGACGCGGTTGAATATGAGGTTCCTCTGGTCGTATCGCTCGATCTTCTCAGAGTCTATAGTGTATGGGGGCTTGTCCACTTTCCTGACCCTGACCGCGTTCCTGCGATTGCTCATTGCTCCCGGGATAAATA
>DUKA01000040.1 GCA_013329615.1 Candidatus Bathyarchaeota archaeon | reverse complement strand
GTCGTCGAGAAGGCGAAGATGCACCTGCTCGACACGATGGGAAACATGCTCGGCGCACGCAGCATGTCCTGGTCGAAGATGGTCGTAGACATCGTTAGGAAGACCGGCGGGGTACCCCAGTCAACGGTGATGGGCGTCAAGGGCATGTACCCCGTCATTATGGCGGCGCTAGCGAACGGCACTATGGCCCACGGCATCGACGCCGACGACTCGGGAGCCAGACCGAGCTGGGCACACCCCGGCTCATGTATAATCCCCGCTGCCTTCGCCCCCGCCGAAGCGGAGGGCGTCACAGGCAAGGAGCTGATAACAGCCATCGTCGCCGGCTACGAGCTAAACTGCAGAATCGACTCCGCAGTCTACCCGGGCCTCCGAAACAGGGGATTCCACGCAACAGGCGTAGTCGGCACATTCGGCGCAGCAGCCGCAGCGGGCAAACTCATGAGACTCAGTAAGGAGCAGATGGTCAACGCCCTCGGCCTCGCCGGGATACAGGCAGCTGGCCTCGAGGAGTGGCTCACATCCGGCGACATGAGCAAGAGGCTTCACGCCGGCAAAGCGGCGATGAACGGCGTCCTAGCGGCGTTGCTCGCTCGTGAGGGTTACACTGGGCCTGCCACGGTCTTCGAGGGGAAGTATGGTCTGCTCGCCACCCACGCGGATGGATACGATCTCGACCGGCTCACAGAGAGGCTCGGGGAGGAATACAAGATACTGGCGTGCAAGTTCAAGCCCTACGCATGTTGCCACGAGTTATGCCCGCCCATCACCATGGCGCTTGACCTGCAGAAGAAGCACAGCATCGAGCCCGGGGACGTCGTCAGCATCAGGATAGGGCTAAACCACGTCACGGCGGAGAACCAGCTCAAGGTCGCCGAGACGCCGCTGCACGCGCAGAACCACGCCGCTGTGGCGGTCGCCATCGCCCTCGTCAAGAGACGCGTCTTCATGCGCGAGTTTTTCGACGACTACAGAGACCCAAAGGTAATAGAGCTGGGACAGAAGGCGGAGGTCTACACCGACCCCGAGATAGACGCCATCTTCCCGAAGAAAATAGGCACACGCCTGGAGATCACAACCAGAGACAAACATTACACCGCTTTCGAGGACGACAAGCAGCCCATCCCTTACGACTTCATAGAGGAGAAATTCGCTGCACTCGCCTCGCCTCAATTATCAGATGAGAAGATCAAGAAGACAGTCAAGACAATAGACAAGCTAGAGAAAATGAGTGAATTGCGGGAGCTATCAAGCTTACTCGTCTGACTCTCATCAGTAGATGTGGCGCTTACTTTTTTTACCCAAGTTGAGGCTTTGGACCAGTCTTAGTCAGGGTACGAGGAGAGTATCATACCCGGCTCTAAGCATTTTCGAGAATTAACTTTAAAAGTAGGCGTCCATCCCATCAGAGCGGCTTCGACTAGCCTCCGTTTAGGCGAAGCCCTTAGGGATGATCCCCCTCATCCCTAAGCTTCTCACCATCAACTTCATAGACGCGCCGCGCGCATAGGGTCGTGATGTCCCTCGAAGCCTACCTCACTGGGAACAACGTCTGGCACAGGTTCGTCGAGAAGCAAGAGACGGTTCACACAGCCGACGCCTCGCAGGCGACGGGTATAGACCTACACAGGATCACGAAGAACCTAGTCTCCGTCACCGAGACGGGGGAGCACGTCGTCCTCATAGTGCCCGGAGACCGGAGGGTGAACCTTAAGGAGGCGGCTAAGGCTCTGGGCGTGAAGAACGTCCGCCTCATGCCCTTCGACCAGTCGGAGCCCATAAGCGGCTACCCGCCCGGCGGGACGCCGAGCCTCGGCTTCAAGACCAAGATAAGAGTGGTCGTCGACAAGGAGCTTGAGGGCTTCGAGACCTTCTACTGCGGCGGCGGGAGCCGAGACAGGCTCCTAGAAATCAGATTCGCTGACGTTGTGAAGCTGAATGGCGCCGTTGTAGCGCCCATCGGTTCCTAGAGGCGCAGACCACCGGGCGCCAGTTTACCGTCGAGGTAGACCTTCCCGCCATCGAGCGTGAACCTACCCTCGCCGATCATCTGGACGGTGAGCGGGTAGATGGCCCAGTCACCCTCCCTCTTGAGGCGGTCCTGATGCTCCTCAACGACCGTCTTGCGTTGTTCCTTATCTTCGAGTAGCTTTTCAAGAGTTGTGCCCGTGGGTAACATTACTGGGATGGAGCTGGAGACGACGAGTATCTCGCCGTTGTCAACCTTTTCCCTGACAACGTGGGTCGTGGCGCGTATCTCGTCTTCACTCGCCAGTATGGCGTCCCTGACGGTGTGTATGCCTACGTACTTCCTCTCGCCGTTCGCCACGATGGTGAGGTCGGCGGGGTGAACGTTTATGATCCTACCGTCGTACCTGTCGAGGAGTGGCTTGGTTGTTATGCTCATGTACCCTGCGAGGGCGATGAGATCGACGTGGTGTTTCTCGATGGCCGCCACCACTTGCCTGTCGAAGTCGGGGCGCAGGCTCAAGTCCTTCTTAGATGTGTGCCCCCGTGACTTGTAAAAATCCATAATGTCGACGCACTCGTAGGCGATGCCGCTCTCCCTCGCGATGTCGAGCGCCCTGCACGCCTTCTTCCCCTCCCTGTCGAGCGCCTCGTCTTTAACGTCGGTGAAGATGAGTTCGACCCCGAAACTCGAACCGTGCTGTTGGCTCCTCTCTATTATCTTCCTCGCGTTTGTGCCTGAGCCGGACATGAAGCAGGCGACTCTCATTCGGCGCCCGGGTTCGGGTCTGTATATTGGGGTGGGGGCCATGCTGATAGTGTCCCGGGTTTGAGACATAAAGTTGATGGGACACTTTCGGCTACCCCTGCTC
>DUKA01000079.1:1555-13765 GCA_013329615.1 Candidatus Bathyarchaeota archaeon | reverse complement strand
GAATAGGACGGTTCAGAGCCGAGAATTTACTTATAAATTAAGGAGAGATCTCTTCAGCCCTTTAATTGAGCCGGATTTTTCTAACCACGGCGCTTCTTCGCCTGTGGCGTGAGGTAGTAGTCGGGGAGGAAGTTGGGCTCCTGATCGACGCCGCCGAATGGGATGGGGCTGGGGAGGAGATGCTTTGTCTTCTCGAAGCCCTCGATGACGGCCGGTAGCGACGCGTAGGGGATGGTTATGGATAGCTCCTGGTCCTGCACTATGCTTGAGACGCGTTCGCCGCGGCAGGGGAAGCCGACGGCGGGTTTGCCCGTGACGTATGCCTGTGCCATGCCCTCGACGCAGACGCCGTATTTGGCGCAGGATGTGATTGTGAAGCGCGGCTCCTCGGCGTAGACGTAGCCCTGCATGAGCTTGAGCATCTGTAGCGGGTTCCCGTATACTATGACCTGGTCGGGTTCGAGCTCCATCTTGTCGAGGGGGGCGAAGGCTATCGCCTTGACCTCGCCGAAGGGGACGCGTGGCAGCGTCTGGAACATGGCCTCGCAGAGCTCGAGGGTCTTTCTGACTCCGTCCTTCTTGGCTATGTCGCCGTGCTCCATGCCCTCGTCGTAGGGGTAGGCGCCGGTGACGAGTGCGCCGATGTTGCAGACCTGGTCGTCTGCGGTTGCGACGACCTTCCTGCCGTGGTGGCGCGCCTGTCCGACGAACTGGCAGACGTTAAGGGGCGCCTTGGGGCGGTAGTAGCCCTTGTCGGCGAGTTCCCACTCCTCGTCCTCGCTCCAATCCTTGAGGTACTTGACCGCCACGGGAGACGTCTGCAGGCCAAGCGTCCTCACGAGCCACTCGTGCTGCTGCTTCCGGTCCATGCTAGCCTCACAGGGTATTGCACGATTTATTCCTTTACAAGAAAATAGGTGCAAAGTGTTTTAAATGCGCGGCGCATGGCTCACTTTCACGCACGTGGAGTTGAACGTGATGGGGTATCGTTTTATCGCCTCCCCTAGGGAGGGGTGAAGAATGGGGTATTGCTTTATTAGTTGAGCAAACTCAACAGTTGAACTTCTCAGGAATAAACTTGAGACTAGGAACTAAAAAGGCGCAGGGGGCTTCGTCGCTTGGCTGAGCTTGTTCCGCCTACGCTCCTCGACGTCGTCGCGGCGCGTGAACGCATCCGACCCTACCTGCTAAAGACGCCGTTGACCTATTACCACGGGCTCTCAAGCCTGCTCGGCTGTGAGGTCTGGGTGAAGCATGAGAACCACCAGCCGATCGGCGCCTTCAAGGTGCGTGGGGGCATCAACCTGCTCAGCCGCATGTGTGCCAAGGATCGCGCGATGGGCGTGATCACGGCCTCGACGGGAAATCACGGGCAGAGTATCGCCTACGCTTCGCGCCTCTTCGGGGCGAAGGCGACGATCTGTGTCCAGAAGGGCGCCAACCCGGATAAGGTGGCGGCGATGCGCGCACTCGGCGCCGACATCGTCGAGGGGGACGGCGACTTCAGCTCCGCCCGGCTTCTCGCGGTCGATCTCGCAAAAGAGCGTGGGCTCCGCTACGTCCACACCGCGAACGAGCCCGACCTAATAGCGGGCGTCGGCACCCTCGCCCTGGAGATGGTTGAGGATCAACCCGGACTGGACGTCGTCATCGTCGCGGCTGGGGCGGGGACGCTGAGCAGCGGCGTCGCCACCGTCTACAAGGCGGTGAACCCCGGGACCCGCGTCGTCGCGGTCCAACCCGAGGCGGCTCCGAGCCTCTCCAAGAGTTGGAGGAGCGGCGTCGTGGAGTACAGCGACTCCGCGGACACGATGGCGGACGGCCTCGCCGTGCGGCAGAGCTTCGAGTTGCCCGTCAAGATAATCCACAGGCTCGTCGACGAGTTCGTGCTCGTCTCCGAGGAGGAGATACGGGCTGCGATACGCCTCTACGTCGAGAAGGCGCACACCATCGCGGAGGGCGCCGGTGCGGCTCCCCTAGCTGCGGCGGTCAAGATGCGTGATGAGCTCGCCGGTAAGAAGGTTGGTTTGGTCCTAAGCGGGGGGAACCTGACGGTGGCGATGCTCAGGGAGATACTCACTGGTCCTACTTTTGTTGCTTGCGGAAGTAGGTGACCCAGTCGGGGAGTATGGCGAAGAGGCCGGACATCACCTTCTTGGTTGCCTCGAACCAGGCGGTTGCGGTGCCGTCGTATGCCTCGCCTCCGCTCTTGTCGACGAGGTCGCTGACGCCGCGGAGGATGAGCACCTTGGTGTTGTTTCGTGCGCAGACCCACGCGGTTGGGGCGGATTCGTAGTCGTTTACCATGCCGTTGAACTTCTCGCGGAGGCGTGGGATGTCCTCGGGGATTAGGTCCCTGTCGCCGCTTAGGATGTGGACGCGCCTCACGGTTGTCGGGGGCTGTTTGACCCAGCCGAGGTCGATCTCGGTGGTGAACTTCTTTATGCCCTCGTCGGGTGGCCCGATGAGGCTGACGAAGTCGTAGACTATCGCCTTCTCTACGAGGACCGTGTCGAACCTGTTGACCTGCCCCTTAAAGCCGCCGCAGGTGCCGAAGTTGATGACTAGGTCGGGGTGCCACTTCTCTATGACGTACTCGGTTGAGGCGGCGGCGTGCACCTTGCCCCAGCCGCCGTGGTAGACGATGACCTCCTCGCCGGCGACGGGGATGGTGAACCACTCGCCGAGTGGGGAGTTGTTCATCTTCGCGTTCGGGAAGAGGGGGATGGTGGCTCTCCACTCACCGTCGGCTGAGACGATGACTACTATGCGGCCCATGTCAGTTCGGGATTCTCTGCGCCGGGCGAGGGGATAAGCGTTAGCTCGCCGTGGCAGGGTACCACTTCTGCACCCAGTCGCATGTCGCCTCGATGATCCGGGCGAGCTCGACCCCCCTCTCGGTGAGGCGGTACTCGACCCTTATCGGCACCTCGGCGTAGACGGTCCTCTCGA
The DNA here is from genome assembly GCA_013329615.1 of Candidatus Bathyarchaeota archaeon. Classification (GTDB taxonomy): domain Archaea; phylum Thermoproteota; class Bathyarchaeia; order TCS64; family TCS64; genus UBA8941; species UBA8941 sp8941u. Next base: position 10,813 of record DUKA01000079.1, on the reverse strand, counting down.
CGATGCGGTACTCCTCGAGTTCGCGGAGCCGCTCGACGAGTGTCTTGGGGCTGACGCCCTTGAGCCGCCTCTTCAGCTCGCTGTACCTCATCGTCCCCATGGATAGTAGAGCCTTGAGTATCTGGTGTACCCACTTCTTGTCGAATAGGTCCGTCATGGGGCAGACGGGGCACAGTGGCTCGCTCATGGCGCTTCACATTTGGGAAGGTGGTTCCCCCGGTTAAACTTCATTACTTATATGTTGGTTCAATAAATGAAGTGAGTCGTAGGCATCACTCCTTGGACATATCTTTCGCCGCTCTTGCTTTGATGGTCAGGGGATGGGTGGACTTTCTCCAGAAACAGGAGAGCCCCTTCAAGGTCAACATCATCCGAAACTTCGTGCAGCGCTTCGCCACGAACCTCAGTTACCAGTTCCAGCCACTGTTCCTGACGAGCCTCGGGGCGAGCCCCCTCATGCTCGGCTACCTGAACAGCCTGAACGGCGTCGTCAACACGTTGCTGGCGATACCGACCGGGGTCGCCGCGGATCGCGTCGGGATAAAGAAGGTGCTCGTCTTCACGATGCTGCTCTCCGTGGCGAGCACGGTTGTCTTCGCCTTGGCGAACAGCTGGGAGATTGCCGCGGTGGCACTCGTGCTCTCTGGGGCCGTGATGATACTCGACAGGACGGTGTGCCCGATGATCTGCGGCTCGTCGCTCGCGAACGGGGAGAGGCTTACGGGGATGGGGATATGCGACACGATCTCCTTCTTCCCCCAGCTCATCGCCCCGATCCTCGGCGCCTTCCTGATCACCTCCTTCGGCGGCATGAACGCGGAGGGGATACGCCCACTGTTCTACATCCAGACCGTCATCCTGCTCTTGGCTGTGGCGATCATCCAGCTCTATTTCCACAACCCGCCCTCGCAGGCGGGGGGTGCCCGGGGGAACGTCTTCGCTGACATCGGCGGCCTGTTCCGGGAGGGGAGGATAATCAAGAGGTGGCTGCTTCTCACGGTGGCAGCGGCGTTCCCGTGGCAGGTGGCGTTCTACACGCCGCTCTTCGCGGCTCAGGTCAAGGGGGCGGATGCATTCATAGTCGGTGGGATGAGTGCGGCGGCCACGGTGGTCTTCGTCTTCTTCGCCATACCGTTAGGCAAACTGAGCGACACGATTGGGAGGAAGAAGATCGCCGCACTCGCGGCGGCGCTCATGATCAGCTCATACGTCGTCCTCGTCCTCGCGCCCAACGACGCTACGCTGCTCCTCGCCGGGTTCCTAAGCGGTTTCAGCATGTCATTCACCCAGAACTTGATGGCGATCTCGGTGGAGCTTGTGCCGCCGAAGCGTCTCGGGAGCTGGGTAGGGATTCAGGGCTTCTGCAGGGGGCTGGTGGGGATCGCCTCGCCGATAATCTGCGGCTTCCTCTGGGCGTACGTGTTCCCGGGGAGCGTCTTCTACTTCCTCGCGGCGACGCAGGTTGTGGCGCTGGCGATGTTGATCCTCGTGCCCACGGAGATTACGCGCTAAGTGACTATTACAGAGGGATATCGCATGAAGTGTTTGAGCTGTGGGAACGAGTGGCGTAGGACGAGTTGGAAGGAGTATGTCTCCTTCCTAGCGAAGTGCCCCAAGTGTGGCTCGCGGACCTTACTGAGGTATTGAATCCTACTTCTTAGTCCGCCGTCATCTTCGCCCTTATCTTCTCCGCGGTCTCGGCGAGGTCCGCCCTGCCGCCGGGGCCTAGGCTCTGTATGATGCCTCCCCGGTCACCTCGGCGGCGCGGGATTATGTGTATGTGGACGTGGGGTATCTCCTGCCCGCTGCCGGGGCCGTTGTTGACGCCGATGGTCGTGGCGTCGGCGCCGACGGCGTCCCTGATCGGGGCGAGGATCCTGTGAAGGGCGGAGAAGAGGGCGCGCGCCTGTTCTGAGGATAGGTCCTCTACGCGTGAGACGTGTGCCTTGGGAACTAGGAGAGTGTGTCCAGTGGCGCCGGGGTGTATATCGAGGAAGGCAAGGCAGTCATCATCCTCGTATATCCTGTGGGCGGGGATGCGGCCCTCGACTATCGAGCAGATCAAGCAGGGTGACACGTTGTTATTCACCGGAATCGTTTATTGGTCTTCGGTCAGCCGTGGCTCACGAAGTCGACCCTGCCGCCGTCTGCGACGATGACTTGCCCCGTGATGAAGCTCGACTCGTCCGAGGCGAGGAAGAGTGCGATGTCGGCGATGTCCTTGGGTTCGCCGATCCGGCGGATGGCGGCGAGGCCGGCCTTCCGTATGTTAACCTCGTCGGCCTTTGCGCCGCTCTTTCCGGCGGTCATGTCGGTCTTTATCCAGCCGGGTGCGATGCAGTTTACGTTTATACCGTGTGGTCCGAGGTCCTGCGCCGCGGCCGCGGTGAGTGCAATGAGGCCCGCCTTGGAGCAGCCGTAGGCACCCTCCCCCCATGGGGCGCAGCCGAGACCGGATATCGATGAGGTGCTGATTATTCTGCCACCTCCCTGCTTTACCATCGTCTTCGAGACCTCCTGCATGCAGATGAATGGGCCCTTCAGGTTCACGTCCATGACCCGGTCCCACTCCTCGTCGCTCGTCTCCATGAGTTCCGTGGGGATGAGTATGCCGGCGTTGTTTACGAGCACGTCGATCCTCCCGAATGCCTTGAGGGTGTCGGCGACCATCTTCTTCACCTGGCTTCTCTGCGAGACGTCCGTCTGGACGGGGATGGCTTTGCCGCCTATGGCTTTGATCTCGGCGACGACGGCCTCGGCGCCACTCGCGTCTTTTGTGTAGTTCACGGCGACGTGTGCCCCCTCGCGTGCGTATGTGAGGCAGATCGCCCTACCGATCCCGCGGCTTCCCCCGGTCACGAGGGCTACTTTACCATCGAGTTTCATTAAGTGAAGTGGAGGATGTGTGGATTTAATGCTTTACTGGGCTCTGCCACGTCTCTTCTACTCTACCCTTCTCAGCTTCGCTAGTTTCCGCTCTGCCTCTTCGAGTGTCAATGGCGGGTCTACGGACACACCCTGTTCACGGAGCCTGAGGAATAGTCGTGTGATCTGTGGGGGCTCGAGACGGACACCAGTGAGGAGTCCCTCGTCGGTTAATATGCTGCGCAGCGGAGCGTCTGCGACCGGCTGCCCATCCTTGAGGAGCAGTGCGTGGTCTACCATACCCGGCATCGCCTCGACGTCGTGGCTGGAGACGACGACGGCGACGCCCTTCCCACGCAGCCGGGATACAAGTGAGATGAGTTCCCGCCTCGCCGAGCCGTCGAGGTTCGCGGTCGGCTCATCCATGATGAGCAGTTTGGGTTCGAGCACGAGGGCGGCGGCGAGGGCGACCCTACGTTTCTCGCCGAAGCTGAGCCTGCTGGATTCCCTGTCCTTGAGCCCTGTGGCGTCGACTGCGTGGAGCGCTTTATCGACAGCCGACTCGACCTCAGACTCTCCGAGCCCCGCATTCACGGCGGCGTATGCCACGTCCTCGAAGACGGTGGGGTTGAAGAGCATGTCGTTAGGGTCCTGGAAGACGACGCCGATGCTGCGTCGGCTCTCGTTGAAGCCGCGGCTCCTCGTGTCACGGCCGAAGATGGAGACGGTGCCGGAGTCGGGTTTGATGAGACCTGCGAGTAGGAGCAGCAGGGTGGATTTTCCCGCTCCGTTTGGTCCGAGGAGGCCGATGCCCTCCCCGGGGGAGACCTTGAGGGAGACCCCCTTGACGCCCATGCCGGATGAGGGGTAGCTGTAGCTGACGTTTACGGCGACTAGAGCCATTGTGGTGCCCCCAGGGCGATTAGGGAGAAGGCCGCGATGCATGCTATAAACAGGAGGTCCCGCGCCCGGATTGGGGCGGCCTTCGGCGGGTGGTAGACGCCCTGCTCGTAGCCCCTCGCCTTCATCGCCATGTAGACGCGCTCACCCCTCTCGAGGGTGCGAAGCACTAGGACGGCTAGGATCGAGGCTAGGCCGCGTAAGTCCGTGAGGTTGATGACGCGTCTCTGCCTGTGCAGTCTCGCCTCGCGGGCGAAGAGCATCTGTGCGGCTTCGCCGAGGCTGAGGCGTATGAAGCTGTATGTCAATGAGATGAGTTGGAGGAGGAAGACGGGGACGCGGAGGGTGGCGAGGACGCCGATTATGCCGTCGATGCCCATGGTTAGGGTCAGCAGGCTGAGTGAGGCGAAGCAGAGCCAGACGCGTAGGGCGAACACGGCGAACTTCGCCACGCCCTCACCGGTCACATGTATGGTCACCCAGCCAAAGTCCCACGCGGCGAGGGGCGTGCCGGGTGTCATGAAGACGACGAGTATCATCGTCAGCGAGGCGGGGAGGGGGACCAGCGCCGTGGACAGGAAGTAACGGACGGAGGGGATACGCGATGCGAGTGACAGAAGCGCAGGCACCAGCGCTATCAGTAGGAGCGATTCGGGTCTGTTCGCGAATAGGCTCGCGGTGATGAGGCAGGCGACGGCGAGCAGCCTAGCCACCGGGTGTAGGGATTGGAGAAAACCGCCCACGCGGGCGTAGCTACCCGATTGAGTCAGCCCCTCTAGGCTGGAGAAGACGTCCCTCAGCGAACGGGGCAGACCACTCAACGTCGATGCAGCTTCCTGGGGGCTACTTCGCCAGTGCTTTAAGGACTCCCCACGCCACCCCGAAGACGAGCAGCGTCGAGACGAGCCCGAGAAGCAGGTTGGTCGCGTCCGACTCCATGCCGGGTATTACGTATTCTGGGAAGGGGGAGGGGAACAGTGCCTCGGCCTCTATGCCGAGGTCCTCCGCCTTGACGTCGAGGGTCTCCATGCTGTAGCCGAAGAGGAATGTGCCCATGACGACGAATAGGGCGGCGACGCCGAGTCCCACGGCGAGGTCGCGGTTTGTGAAAAGTGTGTTCATTTTGTCTTTACCTCGGGGGAGCCACGCGCTTCGCCAAGCCAGGGGCTAATCTTCATCAGTTCGGGCTTGGCTCCGGTTAGTAAGGTGATTAGCGCAGCTGTGACGATGGCTTCTCCGGCGCCGATTATGCTGTGGTTGATCGCCATCGCGGGGACGGCGATCTCAAGCCCGTATTGGAATATGGGGGCGCTGAAGCCGAGCAGTATGCCTGCGGTCACGGCGGCGGTTAAGTCTCCAAGGAAGGCGCCGATTGCTGCGGAGACAGCGCGGTTCTTCGTNNNNATGAGGATGACGGTCATGCAGACACAGCCAACGTAGGGGCCGAGCACGAGCGCCAACGACGCCCCGCCGAGTAGGTGGGCGGTCGTGCCGCCGATGATGGGGTAGTTCATCATCTGCGCCGCGAAGAATAGTGCGGTGAGCAGGGCGGTCATGGGGACGATCCTCTCATCGAGGCCGCCCTTGATCTTGCCCAGTGAGTATCCGACTACTAACAGACTTATGACGTAGGTCGCTCCGCAGATGGCGGGGCTGAGGAATCCATCGGGGATATGCAACTCGGGTCAGTATTACGTTTTACCATATTAGTATTATTTAAACACTGCATTGGGTGATACTTACTCGTATTTATCACAATAAACCTCGGGGATAAAACCCCACGGGGAGAATTGGCTGGGGCTCACTTACCCTTTCTAAGGCTGTCCATCTTATCGACGATGGCGTGATACGCCTGATCTGGGTCGTTAATGCCCTGAACCATCGCCTCGAAGGGGCAGTAAATCTTGCCGTCAACCATCTTGATGTGCTCCGCCTCCTCCCGATAGAACAGAGGGATTCCTGCTCCTTCCAGCACCTCGCGCCCACCGCGGCTCACAACGCCGGCGTGGATCTCGGCGGCCTCGCTGTAGAGGATCAGGAGTGCGGCGGCGCGGCCCACAATCTTATCCACCATGATCGTGCCTTTGAGACGGGTCCCGAGGGTGCCGATCGCCTCCAAGTGGGGGCGCACACCCTTGCTGCCGCTCTTGAAGATCACTGAGCCTCCTTCGTAGACCATGAGGCTGAACCCCAACTCGTCTAATTTGGAAAGGTACTCGTCCAAGGCGTTCACGGCTATATCTTCAGGGTGGTTATTTTACTTTGCTTCACGCCGCGGCAGGTGGAGAGCCTCTCCGAGAGCGCCTTTATGCGCCTCGTCTCGCCTCGAAATGCGACGATCTCTAGGCAGTTGTCGTGGTCGATGTGCACGTGGGTGGAGGCGGTGATCTCGTGGTAGTAGTCGTGCTGTATGTCGGTCAACTCCCCGGTGACTCCGCTCTTGTGGTGGTCGTAGATCATTGTTATGGCGCCGACAACCTCGCCGCCCTCGCTCTCCCAGACGCGGTCGACTATGAAGTTCCTCATCGCGGCGACTATGGCGGTGGAGCGGTTGTATCCGATCTTCTCGATGTTGGCGTCGAACTCGTCAAGCAGAGTGGGGTCGACTGAGGCGCTGAAGCGTGTCACCTTATGCCTCTCGTCGTCGTGCACGTGGTCTCCGTCGCCGTGATGATCGTGGGGCTTCTCTCGCGCAGCCATCATTTATCGAGTGGGTATTACGGGCGAGGGGTAATAATATTACGCCCGGGGGCGGCGCCGTGTGGAGTGGCGCCGGTGGAAAGGTTAAGTATCATCGTTTTCGAGTATACCCCGTAGGGCGTTCTAGAAGACATCCCTATATCGGTGTCAGTGTGAGCCGAATCAAGAAGACGAGTTACAAGGCGGTTCCCGTTCGTGAGACCCTCATCGAGATGAAGGACCTGAGCGAGATAATGATAGATCTCGCCTACAGCGCCGCCATAATGGATAATGTGGCGCTCGCGGAGGAGGTCACCGTCCTAGAGAAGCGCATGGACGACCTCGTATACATCCTCAACATGAACCTCATGTTGGCCGCGAGGACCAACCGGGACGCCGAGGCACTCGCCGGGGTCCAGAGAGTGGGCGCCCTCACGAACGTGATAAGCGACGCCGCGGGCGACATCGCGGCACTCGTCCTGCGCGGGATAAAGGTGCACCCGGTTGCCCGAGAGGTCTTCGAGAGGACGGAGGAGAACCTCGAACACGGTACACTCGTCGAGGGCTCAATATTGGTAGGTAAGTGCGTCGATGATCTCCACCTAGCGAGGAGGATAGGAGCCGACATCATAGCGATAAAGAGGGGGGAGCACTGGCTCGTCAACCCCGGCAAGGAGATTCTCATGGATGAGGATGTCTTCGTGGCTAGGGGGACGCAGGAGGGGCTCGCTGTGCTTCTGAAGGCCGCTAGGGGGGAGGTGGACACCCTTGAGTGACAAAGACGCCCTTGAGAACATAACGAACAGGCTCGTCGAGTTAAAAAACACCTCCGAGATATCGATAGACCTCGCCTACAGCGCCCTGCTCCTCAACAGCCCATACCTCGCCGAGGAGGTTCAGCTGCTCCACCAGAGGGTAGAGAGCCTCGACATCGACCTCGAGCAGTTACTTCTGAGCTGCCAAGTGAAGGGAGACGACGCACGCGGCCTCATCAGTCTCATACGCATGGGCATTGCGGCTGAGAGGATATCGCTGGCGGCGGCTAAGATCGCCCAAGTCGTGCTGCGAGGGATAGAGCCACACCCGGTCCTGAAGATGATGATCCAGGCCGCGGATGAGACTGTAGAGCGCGTCTCCGTGCCAGAGTCCTCGCCACTCATCGGCAAGACCCTGAAGGATGCGCAGCTACCCGAGGAGACGGGGTGGTGGGTCCTCGTGATAAAGCGAGGGGAGAAGTGGGTGCGCCCGAAGGCGACGACGGTCGTCGAGGAGGGGGATCTACTGGTGGCTTCGGGCTACTCGGATGGGGAGGAGGACTTCAAGCAAGTGGTCGCCGGTGGGCCAGAGCTAGGCTCCCCTGCTTGACTAGAAACCCTTAAACGCGATGCGTGTCCCGCCGATAGATATAGAATAACTGTTTACGGGGGAGATAGAGGTGACCTGCAACGACGAGGACGGAGACAAACGCCAAACGCTTCCTCGGCGCCACGGCGCAGGCACTATTCTCTCTGCTGTTTAACTTCGCGGGGCTATTCGCGGGTGGGTTGATAGCCTACAACCTGCACCTTTTCGATACCATTCCATGGGCGCTGGTCATCTACCCGGGCATCCTGAGCATCAGGGGTGCCATCGGCGGCCTCTATGCGGGCAGACTTGGCACGGCGCTACACCTCGGCACTATAAAGCCTAGGCTCTTCGGCAACACCGAGGAGGCCTATGTGCTCTTCAACACGGTGAACACCCTGACCCTCATCAGCGCCTTGCTCATGGGGTCACTCGGCTCCATAGTCGGCGTCGTGGTGACGGGGACGCCGCCGCAGGAGTTTTTCACAATTATGTCGGTCATAATAGCATCGATGGGGCTTAGTATACTCGTCATCTCCCCCCTCACGTTCTGGGTCTCTGTCGCCTCATTCAAGAGGGGGTTGGACCCGGACGTGCTCGTCTACCCCATAATCTCCACCATCGCCGACCTCACAATCACGGGACTTTACATCGGCGTATTGTCGTTCGTCATGTTCACGCCGGGGACGAGCCTCATCGTGCTGAACGTCATAAACATGCTATTCATCGGTGGCATCCTATTCACGGTCAGGAAGATTCGGAGAAACAGGGAGTTCGTGACCACGGTGAAGGAGTTCATGTTGACTCTTGTCCTGGTGACTATAATCGTGAACATCACGGGGACGGCTCTCAACAGGATCACGGAGGTGATAGGCAGGAGGCCGGAGATCTTCATGATGTACCCCGCCTTGATCGACACCGTCGGGGACGTGGGCTCCATCATCGGTTCAACGGCGACCACGAAGATGGCGCTGGGCGTGATGCCGACCGAGTTCAGGGCGATAACGACCCACTGGTTGGAGATAGGGAGCGCGTGGGCTGCGGCTATCGTGATGTTCTTCGTCTACGCGTTGACGAGCAGCGTCGTCTATGGGATGTGGAGGTTTCCCAACCTGCTCGTGGAGACGATGACCACGAACCTCCTCGTCGTCCCCGTTATCATAGGCATCAGCTTCCTAACGGCTATAGTGACGCGCAAGAGGGGGCTCGACCCGGACAACTTCATAATACCCATTGAGACGAGCATTAGCGACGGGTTGACGACCATCGGGCTGCTCGTGGCGATAACCCTGATAATCTAGGATCGAATCGTTGAAGACTTTCGTCGCCTCTAGGTTGCCGAAGGGTCGAGTTTTCGGACCCCAATCCTCTTAGTTGGGTGAGCAGAAAAAAGGGGGACTATGCCACGGGGACGGTGCGTGTTCCTGTGCCCCTCGTCTCGTTGAGGCTCGTCTCCACGACAGTGGCGGG